>NZ_JBCGFB010000013.1:0-71976 GCF_038752175.1 Nocardia sp. No.11
AGCGCCGCGAAGAAGCCGACGGCCAAGCAGCAACCCGCTCGTGGGGGCAAGGGGCGCAAGACCGGCGCGCGGCGCGGCCGCTGACACCGCGCACACGACAACGCCCGCGGCGCGAGAAAGTCGCTGCCGCAGGCGTTGTCGGTGAAGTCGGAAGCTAGCGCGGGATGCGCTGGGTCAGCGAGTCGATGACCAGGATCACCGCGATCAGGCCGGCCAGGCCGATGAGGAAGATGTCCTCGATGTGGCCCTGGTGGTTGCCGAAGGTCATGCCGAGCAGGATCACCACGACGACCCAGGCCGCGATGCGGAAGGTCTTGCGCGACTCACCGCTCCAGCCCCACGCGGCCGAGGGCACCTCGGCGGGATCGACGCTGGTGGCGACGGCGCGCTCGGTGCTGACTGATTCGAGGTCCGTGGCGGCCACGATCGCTCCTTAGGGCTCGAGTTCTGGTTGGGCGAGTGAGCATATCGTGGCATACGACCGTCCGTCGTAGCCAGCAGCCCTGCCACAATGGGGCCGTGTCCCACCCAGCTACCCGTGCCGCACACGGCCAGTCCACGTCCACCGACCGGGTGAAGGTGCTGCTCCTGGGCAGTACCGGTTCGATCGGTACCCAGGCGCTCGAGGTGATCGCCGCCAACCCCGACCGCTTCGAGGTGGTCGGCCTCGCCGCCCGCGGCGGCAATCCCGCGTTGCTCGCCGAGCAGATGGCGGCCGTCGGCACCCGCAATGTCGCCGTCGCCGATCCCGCCGCCGCCCAGTCGCTCGACCTCGAACTCGGCGGCCCCGACGCGGCCACCGAACTCGTGCGCCGCACCGAGGCCGACGTGGTGCTCAACGCGCTGGTCGGTGCGCTCGGTCTCGGCCCGACCCTGGCCACCCTGGAAGCGGGCACCCGGCTGGCGCTGGCCAACAAGGAATCCCTGGTCGCCGGTGGATCCCTGGTGACCCGCGCGGCCGCGCCCGGCCAGATCGTCCCGGTCGACTCCGAGCACTCCGCCCTCGCGCAGTGCCTGCGCGGCGGCCGGGCCGACGAGGTCGCCCGGCTGGTCCTCACCGCGTCGGGCGGGCCGTTCCGTGGCTGGACCGCCGAGATGCTCGAATCGGTGAACCCCAGCGAGGCCAAGACCCATCCGACCTGGTCGATGGGCCCGATGAACACCCTCAACTCGGCGTCGCTGGTGAACAAGGGCCTGGAACTGATCGAGACCCACCTGCTGTTCGGGGTGCCCTACGACCGCATCGATGTCACGGTGCACCCGCAGTCGATCGTGCACTCGATGGTCACCTTCACCGACGGCTCGACCCTCGCCCAGGCCAGCCCGCCGGACATGAAGCTGCCGATCGCCCTGGCCCTGGGCTGGCCCGACCGGGTCCCCGGCGCGGCGGCCGCCTGTGATTTCGGCACCGCGTCCACCTGGACCTTCGAACCGGTCGACGACGAGGTCTTTCCCGCCGTGCGCCTGGCCAGGCAGGCCGGCGAGGCGGGCGGCAGCGTCACCGCCGTCTACAACGCCGCCAACGAGGTCGCGGTGCAGGCGTTCCTCGACGGCAAGATCACCTTCCCGGCGATCGTGCGCACCGTCACACAGGCGGTAGAGGCCGCCGATCGCTGGCACGCGGAACCCGATACCCTGGACGACGTCCTCGCGGCCGACCGCTGGGCACGTCGGTACGCCGCCACCATCGTCGCGTCCTGACAGGACCTGACCGACGAACTGACCACCACGTTTTCGGCCGCCTCGCGTCCGAGTAGCGAGACGGAACGCCGCAGGCGCAGTATCGCTGCTCGGACGCGAGGTCACGAGGCCGAAAACCCGCGGCGCCAGCCGCCAGAGAAAGAGGCCAGATGGTATTCGCGCTGGGGTTCGCACTGTTCGCCCTCGGTATCACGATCTCGATCGCGCTGCACGAATGCGGGCACATGTGGGCGGCGCAGGCCACCGGCATGAAGGTGCGCCGGTACTTCATCGGCTTCGGGCCCAAGGTGTTCTCGTTCCGTCGCGGTGAGACCGAATACGGCCTCAAGGCGCTGCCGCTGGGTGGCTTCTGCGATATCGCGGGCATGACCGCGCTCGACGAACTCGAGGCCGAGGAGGTCGAGCGGGCGATGTATCGCCAGTCGACCTGGAAGCGCCTGGTGGTGATGTTCGGCGGCATCGCGATGAACTTCCTGCTCGGGTTCATCCTGCTGGTGGTCCTGGCCGTCGGTTGGGGCCTGCCGCAGCTCGAGCAGCCCCCGGCCACCGCGCTGGGCTCGATGAGCTGCGTCGCGCAGCAGAATCCCGATCAGACGATGCAGCCGTGCGCCGGTGACGGTCCCGCCCAGCGCGCCGGGCTGCGGCGCGGCGACGTGGTGACCGCCGTCAACGGCGTCCCCGTGACCACGTGGGCGCAGTTCCAGGCCGAGACGCAGAAGCAGACCGGCACCTTCACCTACACGATCGAACGCGACGGCCGGACGCTGACCGTGCCGGTGACGCCGGAGCGCACCGTGCGCTATCCGAAGGAAGGCCCGAGCCGGGAGGTCAGCGCGGTCGGCGTCGGCCCCGACTACGCCGAGCCCCAGCAGTACGGCCCGATCGCCGCGATTCCGGCGACCATCTCGTTCACCGGCGACTTCTTCGTCGAGACGGTCAAGTCGCTGGCCAAGATGCCGCAGAAGGTGACGGCGCTGTGGGAGGCGGTCACCGGCGGTGAGCGCGATCCGGAGACCCCGGTCAGCGTCTACGGCGCCAGCCGCATCGGCGGCGAGACCGCCGAGCGCGGCCTGTGGGGCATGTTCATCATGGTCCTGGCCAGCCTGAACTTCTTCCTGGGCGCGTTCAACCTGCTGCCGCTGCTGCCGCTGGACGGCGGGCACATCGCGGTCGTGCTCTACGAGAAGATCAGGGACACCATCCGGTCCTGGCGCGGCAAGGCCCCGGCCGGTCCGGTGGACTACCTCAAGCTGCTCCCGGTGACGTATGTGGCGGTCGTGATCGGTGGTGCGTTCATGCTGCTGACCCTGGCCGCCGACATCGTCAATCCGATCCGTCTGCCCTGATCGCTCCGAACCGCTGTCGTGCCCCTCACAGGGCGTGCGGCAACCCCGCGCGACTAAGCTCGGCAGCAACCACACCCGGTCGAATCCACGAAACGTACGAAAGAAGGCAGCCGAACGTGACCAGCACAATCCGATTGGGGATGCCCGCCGCCCCCGCTGCTGTTCTCGCACCCCGGCGCAAGACCCGCCAGCTGAAGGTGGGCAATGTCGGCGTTGGCAGTGACTCGCCGATCTCGGTGCAGTCGATGACCACCACCAAGACCCACGACATCAACGCGACGCTGCAGCAGATCGCCGAGCTGACCGCGTCGGGCTGCGACATCGTCCGGGTGGCGTGCCCGCGCCAGGAGGACGCCGACGCCCTCGCCACGATCGCGAAGAAGTCGCAGATCCCGGTGATCGCCGACATCCACTTCCAGCCGCGCTACATCTTCGCCGCGATCGACGCCGGCTGCGCCGCGGTCCGGGTGAACCCGGGCAACATCAAGGAATTCGACGGCCGGGTCGGCGAGGTCGCCAAGGCCGCGGGCGCCGCGGGCATCCCGATCCGCATCGGCGTCAACGCCGGTTCGCTGGACAAGCGGATGCTGGAGAAGTACGGCAAGGCCACCCCCGAGGCGCTGGTCGAGTCGGCGCTGTGGGAGGCGAGCCTGTTCGAGGACCACGGCTTCGGCGACATCAAGATCTCGGTCAAGCACAACGACCCGGTGATCATGGTGGAGGCGTACCGGCAGCTGGCCGCGCGCAGCGACTACCCGCTGCACCTCGGCGTCACCGAGGCCGGCCCGGCGTTCCAGGGCACGATCAAGTCCGCGGTGGCCTTCGGCGCGCTGCTCAGCGAGGGCATCGGCGACACCATCCGGGTCTCGCTGTCGGCCCCGCCCGCCGAGGAGGTGAAGGTCGGCGGCCAGATCCTGCAGTCGCTGAACCTGCGCCCGCGCAAGCTCGAGATCGTGTCCTGCCCGTCGTGCGGTCGCGCCCAGGTCGACGTGTACACCCTCGCCGACGCGGTCGCCGCGGGCCTGGACGGCCTCGAGGTGCCGCTGCGCGTCGCCGTGATGGGCTGCGTCGTGAACGGGCCCGGTGAGGCGCGCGAGGCCGACCTCGGTGTCGCGTCGGGCAACGGCAAGGGCCAGATCTTCGTCAAGGGCGAGGTCATCAAGACCGTGCCGGAGGCGCAGATCGTGGAAACCCTGATCGAAGAGGCGATGCGCATTGCCGAGGAGATGGGCGAGCAGCCGGGCGGTGAGCCGGTCGTCACCGTGGGCTGAGCTCCGTCGCTCACGGTCGGACGTCGGATTCGGCGGACCCGTACCACTGCGCGTGCTTTCGTGGCAGGCTGGTGCCGTGCGGAGTCTGCTGGAGCCGACGCGACGGTCCAAAACCCCTCCCGCGCGCCCGGTGTCCGTGCGAGATCTGGGCGAGGTGCTGCGTGTGCTCGACTCCGACCCGGTGGCCTCGTGCATGATCGCGGCCCGGGTCCAGGAGTTCGGGCTCGACGCGCGCTCCGGGCTCGGTGAGCTGTGGAGCCGGGGCGGTCCCGCGGACTCCCTCTGCTTCTCCGGGGCGAATCTGGTGCCGCTGCGCGGTGACCAGCAGGCCTTACGCGCGTTCGCCGAGCGGGCGGCGCGCTGGCCGCGGGTGTGTTCCTCGGTGGTCGGCCGACAGGAGCTGGCTCTGCCGCTGTGGGAGCTGCTGCTGCCCAAGTGGGGTCCGGCCAGGGAACTGCGCGCCGATCAGCCGTTGCTCGCGCTCGGCGCGCCCGCGCTGGCCCGCCCGGACGCGGGGGTGCGCCGGGTGCGGCCCGACGAGATCGACCGCTACCTGACCGCCGCGATCGCCATGTTCATCGAGGAGGTCGGCGTCGACCCGCGCGCGGGCGACGGCGGCCGTGGCTACCGGCGGCGAATCCAGAGTCTGATCGAATCCGGCAGGGCCTGGGCACGTTTCGAGGACGGCGAGGTCGTCTACAAGGCCGAGATCGGCGCGTTGTCGCGGCGCACCGGCCAGATCCAGGGCGTGTGGGTGCATCCGGACTTCCGCGGGGCGGGCGTCGGCACCGCGGGCACCGCGACGGTCGCGAATGCCGTTGTCGCGACAGGGCGTACGGCCAGCCTGTACGTCAACGACTACAACCGGATCGCCCGACGTGCCTACAGCCGTGTGGGTTTCCGTCAGATCGCGACCTTCGCCACGGTGCTCGTCGACTGAAATCCGGGCGTGTACGGCGCCGTCATCCGGGGTTTGCTGCCCGGTCGCCGCTACCATCGGTGCCGATGAGGACACGGATGGTAACCACGTTCGCAGTGGCAGCCCTCGCGGTGGCGGCCACCGCCTGCTCCGCAGGCCCGCAGGGACCGGTACCCGCCGCCGACGCCTTCGCCGAGGCGCTGGCCGACCGCGATCTCGCCGCGGCCGCCGAGCTCACCACCGCCCCCGAGAAGGCCACGGCCGCACTGACTTCGGCGTGGCAGGCGCTGCAGGCCGAGAAGCTCGAGATCCGCACCGGCGACGCGCGCGTCAGTGGTGACACGGCCACCGTCGACTACACCTACGCCTGGACCTTGCCCAAGGGCCGCCAGTGGACCTACACCGGCGAGTTGCAGATGGGCCGCACCGGCGGTCGGTGGCTGGTGCGCTGGACCTCCGCCGACATCCATCCGAAGCTCGGCGACACCCAGACGCTGGAACTGCGCACCGCGCCGGCGCCGCGCGCGCGGGTCAACGAGTCGGCGGGCAGCGATGTGCTGGTGCCGGGCAAGGTGTCGCGGGTGCGGTTCGACCCGGCCGCGGCCACCGAGCCGGATCGGGTCGCCGGCGCCTTGGCCGCGGCGCTGAGCCGGATCGATCCGGTTGCCTACACCCCGCAGTCGATCCTGGACGCGGCCCGCCGATCCGGTGGGCCCTCCACGGTGATCCTGCTGACCGAGTACGAGGCCGAGACCATCGGCGGCGAACTGATCGGGCTGCCCGGTGTCACCCTGACCCAGGAGTGGGACATGGTGCCCACCGACCGCAAGTTCGCGCCCGATCTGCTCACCCAGGTGCGCAAGACGGTGATCGCCGAGGTCGACGGCAAGGCGGGGTGGAGCGTGGTGACCCGCAATGCCAACGGCGCCGATCTCGATGTGCTGCACGAGGTAGCGGCGCAGCCGGCGCCCTCGTTCGCGCTGAGCATCGACCGGTTTGTGCAGAACTCCGCGCAGCACGCGGTCGACCTGCGCACCGAGCAGACGATGATGGTGGTGCTGCGTCCGTCGACCGGGGCGATCCTCGCGGTGGCCCAGAACAAGGCGGCCGATCGGGACGGCCCCGTCGCCACCAGCGGTCAGTATCCGCCGGGCTCGATCTTCAAGACGGTGACCGCCTCGGCCGCGATGGCAGCGGGCATCGCCACGCCCGAGACCGTGCTGCCGTGTCCGAGCCACACCACCATCGGCGAGCGCACCATCCCCAACTACAACCTCTTCTCCGTCGGCGACGTGCCGATGGCCACCGCCTACGAGCGCTCGTGCAACACCACCTTCGCCCGGCTGGCCAGCAGGCTGGACAGCACCGCGCTGACCGACGCCGCGGCCCGGCTCGGCATCGGCCAGGACTACACCGTGGAGGGCCTGCCGACGATGTCGGGTTCGGTGCCGCCCGCCGAGGGACTCGTCCAGCGCGCCGAGGACGGCATCGGACAGGGCCGGGTCGTGGTGAGCCCGTTCGGCATGGCCGTGATGGCGGCGACGGTCGCGCAGGGCTCGGCACCGGTGCCGTATCTGATCGCGGGCAGGCCGACCCGGATCGACGGTGACCGGCCCGCGATCGACCGGAACGTGGTCGACGGACTGCGCACGATGATGCGCATGGTCGTCACGGGCGGCACCGCCGAACGGATCAGGGACCAGGGCGAGGTGTACGGCAAGACCGGCGAAGCCGAGGTCGACGGCGGATCGCACTCGTGGTTCGTCGGGTACCGCGGGGACATGGCCTTCGCGACGCTGCTGGTCAAGGGTGGCAGCTCCGACAACGCGGTCGCCGTCACCCGCGACATGTTCGCCGCGCTGCCGCCGGGTTACTGAACGGGCGCCGCAGCGGTGTGGCCGGGTCCGCCGGCGTTCTCGGTCGCCAGCAGGCCCCGCACCACCGCGAGTGAACTGCTCTCGGAATGGGCAGTCGCCGTGTTGTGCACGACGTTGTACCCGGCAATGGGCTCGGGTGCGGCATGGGTGCCCGCGCCGTCGAGGAGGTCGATGGCGGCCGCGCCGCCCAGAATCATCCCGGCAGTGGTCAAGATCAGGGTGGAACGCCTCATGGTTTCGTCTCCCTCGTTCAGGGTTTCGACGTGCTCTCCCGGGCAGCCTTTCGATTGTCTGTTGGTTTGCTGGTGCTTGAACCGTAGATCGGCCGCCGCGCGGGTAACAACAGACCTAGGCAAGCGACACACAATTGTTGCGTTATGTGCGGGCGTGTTCGAACACAACCGGTACGCGACCGTGATGAAAAGGTGAATGCGCGGTATCGATAGGCGAAATCCGCAGTTCAGCGCCCCTGGTGAGGTAAATTACCGAATTCGAAGGATGTTACGTGCGTTGCAGAGTCGCAGCCAGATGGTGCTGCAGGGATTCGCCGACGGCGGCCATTCGCAACGTGTAGTCGATCGTGTCTCCGGTCACGTGGAAAGAGCGGCCGAGGGCGGTAACCGGTTTCGCCGAACCGCTCAGCCCGATATTCGTCGAGTTCAATTCGAGGCGGATTCCGTCGACGGTTTCGGTGATCGTGCCCTCGCAGATCTCGGTGATGCCGGTGGGGTGGGCGAGCACGAGCTCGACCCGGCCGGGCGCGGGGCAACGCAGATAGCCGGTCTCGGCGTGCAGCGGCCTGCCGTCGGAGGCGGCCTTCGTGCGCTGCCGGTAGGTGAGGAACGGCCTGCCGAGATGTCCGAAGGTGATCTCCTCGACGTAGTCGAAGGATTCGATGGTCGGGTACTCGCCGTGGCCGCGTCCGCGCCAGCTGCCGAGCAGCGGGGCCAGGGCGGCGATGTCGGGATGAGGGGCGACGGGGGCGGAGGGTTCGACCACGGGCGACAGCCTAGACCTGCCCTGGAGGAGACGGTCACGGCACGCCGGGGCTCGGGTCAGGCTAAGGTCAGCCTCGCCTGAACGCCGTCCGGCGGAGGTCGAAAGGAAAGAACGTGAACGGACATGTGAGGGGTACCCGCGGGGTACGGTCCGGGCTGGTGCGAGGTGTGGTTCTCGGTGCGGCCCTGCTACTGGCGGCCGCGTGCTCGAGCTCCGAGCAGGCCGGCGACGATGTGGCCGCGCTGGACGGGAACCGGTACAGCCAGACGAACCTGGCCGCCAACAAGGATTCCTACCACGCCCAGTTCACCTTCCCCGACCTGGTCAACGCCTGGGGCCTGGCCGATCGCCCCAAGGGCGCGGGCGGGCACTTCTGGGTCGGCGCGGGCGGCAAGTCCTACCAGTTCGTCGGTGACGTGCACGCCTCCTCGGATCCGAAACTGCAGAAGCTGTTCCAGGATCAGCTCAAGCTCGTCGGGGTACCCGGCGCCGACGCCGACACCTCGGACAAGAGCGTCGGCAAGGTCACCGGCGTGGCGTTCAACCCGGCCCCGATCACCTCCGACCTGTTCGCGGTGCGCGACCAGTGGGTGGATGTCGACGGCACGCCGGTCCCGCTCGGCGGTTCGTCGCGGTTCATCTTCGCCACCGACTCCGGCAAGATCTCGGCCTGGACCGAACAGGCGCCCGACGGCGCGATCGTGCGCCGCGACGGCGGCGCGAACCAGGTGTTCGACGGTTCGGCGCAGGGCATGGCGTTCTTCGGGATCGCGCTCTCGCCGTCCGGTGACAAGCTGCTCGCCGCCGACTTCGGCGCCGACCCGCAGGTCCGCACCTTCGACAAGTTCTGGCAGCCGGTGGCGACCACCGGCTTCGCCAACCCCTTCGCCACCGGTGACCTGATCGACCCGGCCACCCCCGAGAAGGGCAAGAAGGCCAAGCCGGGCGACCCGGCCCCGTTCAACATCACCACCCTGGGCAGCCGGGTGTTCGTGTCCTATGCCATCACCCAGCCGGACGAGAAGGACCCCAAGGCCTTCGACAAGGCCGAGGAGGAATCTCTCGACGCCGAGGCCGACAAGGCCGCCAACGGCAAGCCGGACAAGGGTAAGGTCGCCGAGTTCGACGCCGCGGGCAAGCTCGTGCGGATCGTCGACGACGGCGGCAGGCTCAACGCGCCCTGGGGCGTGGCGATCGCGCCGTCGAACTTCGGCGCGCTCTCCGGCAAGCTGCTGATCGGCAACTTCGGTGGCCTCGGGCGCGTGCTGGCCTACGACGACACCACCGGCACCTTCGTCGACTATCTGCGCGACGGCGACGCCGAGCCGGTCGAGATCGCCGGGCTGTGGGCGCTGATGTTCGGCAACGGCGAGAGCCTCGGCGACGCCAACGCGCTGTACTTCACCGCGGGCCCCGAGGACGAGAAGGACGGCCTGTTCGGCAGCCTGCGCGTGCAGTAGATCTTTCGCCTGATCGCCTACCGGACACCGCGAGCGTCCGGTAGGCGATCGGTTCCGTTCGTGGCTCGTGGTGCCACTGAGTACGGTCGGCAGCGGTCGGTGGATGCCCCCGAAACTGGTGGGCCGGAGACGGTTTCGTACGACGTATCCTTTGTTGTGAGCTCTCCCGCCGATCCCTCCGGCACCCGGCCGGGCTGCGTCTGGGCGCCGGACGAACCCGAATCGTGTCCGGCGGTGCCCACCTTCGACGACCGGCGTGCCGGGGCGTCGGCCCTTGCGTCGATGGTGCCGATCCGGCCACTCGGCCCGCACGTCGACGGCGCCCCACTGTTCTGTCTGGCCGGCGAGGCGGGCTTGGCCTGGAGCTACGCCGGCCTGCTCGACCACCTGGATCCGCGCGTCCCCGTCTACGGGATCCAGGCGCCGGTCACGACCGCGGCGCCGCGCACCGTCCGCGAATCCGCCACCCGCGCCGTCGCCGAGATCCGGGGGATCGCCCCGCACGGCCCGTATCAGCTGCTCGGCTGGTCGGCAGGCGGTTTCGTCGCCCACGAGATCGCGGTGCTGCTGCGCGCGGCCGGGGAACACGTCGACGTCGTCGTGCTCCACGCCGACCCCGCCGCGTGCGAGGCCGTCCCGCCACCGCGGGCGACGGCCGGGGAGTTCGTGTACCGCTTCGGCCCGCTGCTCGCTGTCGAGGCCGACACCGCAGGCCTGTCGCCCGAGGAGACCGCCGCGGTCCTCGTCCGGGCGCTGGCGGGCACCGTAGAACTGACCGGCGCCGATCTGGATCGCCTGACCGAGGCGGCCGACGCGGCGGCCCGGATGGTGGCCGGCCACCACCCTTCGGTGCTGACCGGTGACCTCATCGTCGGTGTGGCGGGTCGCGAGCCCGACGGTACCGCACGGCCGAATCCCGAAGCCGTGGTACGGAACTGGCACCGCTATGTCGAGGGCGCGGTGACCGGCTTCGTGCTCGACGCCACTCCGGACGAGCTGACCGCCCCCGACCTGCTGCCCGATCTCGCCCGCGTCCTCGCGACGGCCGCCGCGGCTGGGCGCACGGCATGCTGACCGCGCCCGGATCCCCGGCGCCCGCCGACGGGATCACTCATGATGGGACGGTGCGGATATCGGCCGACCCGGTGATCATGCGCCGGGACCGGCCACCGAGCTCGGCGTTCACTCAATGGTGGGTGCTGTCGCTGCGCCTGATCCGGCCGTCCTGGCGGACCGGGGAGATCCTCACCGCGATTCTCGCGCCGGTGGTCTTCACCCTCGGCTTCTACGTGCCGCTGAACCTGGTCATGAGCGAGTACGGGCACGGGCTGAGCAGCTACGCGCAGTTCCTGATGCCGATGATCGTCCTGCAGGCGGTGTCGTTCTGCGCCATCGCCGCCGCCTTCCGCTCGGCCACCGATGCCCGCGACGGTCTCGACCTGCGGTTGGCCACGCTGCCGATGCCGCGGTGGGTGCCGTTCGCGGCCAGGATGACCGCCGCGACCCAGCGGTCGGTGGTCGCGGTGACCGCCGCCCTGGTCAGTGGCACGCTGGTCGGTTTCCGTTTCCACGGAGCCTGGTGGCATACCGTCGGTTTCGTCGGTTTGTCGCTGCTGATCGCGCTCGCGCTGTGCTGCGGCGCCGATCTGCTCGGCAGCGTGACGACGAGTCCGGAAGCCACCACTCAGATCCTGGTGCTGCCCCAGCTGATCCTGGGCATGGTCTCCACCGGCTTCGCCCCGGCGAGCCAGTTCCCCGGCTGGATCCAGGGTTACGCCCGCAATCAGCCGGTCTCGCAGTTCGTCACCGGATTGCGGGCGCTGGCGGGCGATTCCACCGGCGACGCGGGCACGGTCGACCTCGCCACGCTCGGCCCCGGCCTGGCCTGGGCGTTGGGGATGCTGCTCGGGTGCGGTGCCCTGGCCTGGCTGCGCGCGGTCCGGCGGCGCGGATGACCGGCATCGCCGCCCTGCCGATGGTCACCCGGCGCACCGAATCGCTGCGGATGCTGCTGCCGCAGACCTCGATCCAGACCAAGCGCCTGCTGATGCGTTGGTACCGGGACCCGCTGACCGTCATGCAGGCGCTGGTGTTCCCGTCGCTGCTGCTGGTGATGCTGAACTCGGTGCTGGGCACCCAGGTCTCGGCCTTCGCCGACGCCGACGCGCTCTACGGCTCGGTGCCGATGCTCGCGCTGGTCGGGGTGATGTCGGGGTCGCTCGCCGGTGCGGTGACCCTGGGCCGGGAGCGTGACGAGGGTCTGCTGGCGCGGTTCTGGGTGCTGCCGGTGCACCGCGCCTCGGGCCTGCTGTCGCGGGTGGTGGCCGAGTGCGCGCGCATCGCGCTGAGCACGCTGGCCATCTTCGCTGTCGGAACCGTGCTCGGTTTCCGCTTCGCCCAGGGGCCGCTCGCCGCCCTCGCCCTGTTCGCGATCCCGCTGCTCTACGGTCTCGGGTTCGCCACCATGGTCACCGCGCTGGCGGTGTATACGTCGAAAACCGCGCTGGTCGAGGTCATCTCGCTGGGCTCGTCGCTGCTGATGTTCTTCAGCACCGGGTTCGTCCCGCTGCGGGCCTATCCCGGCTGGGCGCGTCCGCTGGTCGAGCACAATCCGCTCACCCACGCGATCGACACCATGCGCGGACTCGCGCTGGGCGGACCGGTGCGCGGCCCGCTGCTGGCGACGCTGGCCTGGTCGCTGGGCGCGATCGCGGTGTTCGCGTTACCGGCCGCGGTCGGGTTCCGGCGCGCCAGTCGCTACTGAGCGATCGCGGCGCGCGCGTCGGCGAGCAGCAGGGCCGAATCGCGCGGGCTCAGCGCCATCGCGCGCAGCTGGTCGAAGATCACGCCGAACCGGCGGATCTCGGAATGGCCCTCGACGAGGGTGTCGATCGCCAGGCTCTCCACGTACACCAGTTCGGGGTCGACCGGGTTGCGGAAGTCGAGCAGGGTGAACGAGCCGGCCATGCCGGGGTGGGCGCCCGCGTCGAACGGCAGGATCTGCAGGATCACGTTCTTGCGCTTGGTCTCGGTGATCAGCCGGTCGAGCTGCCCGGCCATCACGGCGGGCCCGCCGACGACCCTGCGGATGGCCGCCTCGTCCATCACGACCCACAGTTCGAGCGGATCCTCCTTGGACAGGTTGACCGCGCGGTCCATCCTGGCCTTGGCGCGGCTCTCCATGGTCGCGGCGTCGAGGCGGGGCATGGAGGTATCGATGACGGCGGCCGCGTACTCGTAGGTCTGCAGCAGGCCGGGCACCGTCGAGGTCTGGTACTGGCGGGCCGACAGGGCTTCCGCCTCGAAGTTGATGTAGGTGGCGTAGACGTCGGATACCGCGCCTTCGTAGGCGTGCGACATACCGGGTTTCAGCGCGTCGCTGAGCAGGCTGAGCGCTTCTTCTCGCGTTTTCTCGGTGACCTGGTACAGGTCGAGCATCGCGCCGAGAGTGCGGCGTTGCGGGCGGGCCTGCGCCATTTCGATGCGATAGAGCGTGGTCACGTTGATGCCGGTGCGAGCGCTGACATCTTCCTTGCTCAGACCCGCCGTTTCGCGCAACTCGCGCAACATCGCGGCGAGCCGGCGTAGTCGGACGGTCAGTGTCGTGCGCTTGCCTGCCATGGTTCCCCTTCGCCTGTGGCGCGCTTCGTGAATCGCATTATTGCGCTGTGCGGCGCCGATGTCACGCGATCGGCCGAGAACGATGCCTCCGACGCATAGCCGAAGGTCGGCGTGCGTGCGGACACGCCGTAAACCGGTGCCGCCGTACGGATGTGACCATCGGTTCTGTCAGGGCGGCTTTACCGCAAGGCTGACAACGCAATCTTGCGTTTCGCAGTGTGAGCGAGCATGATCCAGTTAGCCTGGTTGCGAGCAATCCGAACAGAAGACCGGGATAACCGAATCGAGAGCCAATCATGTTGGTACACAAATCTTGGGTGTCGGGTGAATTCGGGGCGTTGCGATGAGCGCGCCGGTGATGGGGGTACTGCCGACTGCGCCGCAATTGTTGTGCGCATTCCAGGGCAGGCGTTTTCAAGATCGAGAATTGTTGCGGTCGGCGCACGCACTGGCTGAACTGCACGAACGGCGAGCACAGGTGCGCGACGCCGCGCTGATCGCCGAAATCGATTGCCGTCGCAGCGAACTCGTCGACGACATCAACGACTGGATCGTCCAGGAGATCCCGTTGCACCGCAACGGCGCGTCACTGCACACCGAGAGCCTCGGTGCGGTGGTCGACCGGATGGCGCGCAGCTGGGTCGACGCGAACCAGGCCATCGATCTCGACGGCGCGCGCAGCGACAGCACGCACAAGCACTGGTACCACCTCGCCGAACTCGTCGACGGCTATACCGACCTCGTCACCGATGTGGCGGGCGGACGGCGACGGCTGCCCGAGCAGTAACCGGGCTACTCGTGCTCGGGTGACAGCCTCGCCTCGAAGGCGACGCGGTCACCCCGGTACAGCGAGCGCACCCGTTCGATGGGTGCGCCGTCGGCATCGACGCTGCGTCGATGCAACAGCAACATCGGCAACGCCGTTGTGCATTCGAGCAGGCCCGCTTCTCTGGGCGCTGCCAGTACGGTTTCGATGCGTTCCCGCGCACCGGCGAGTTCCACGCCGGTGGCGCGGATCGCGGCGTACAGCGACGTCGTCGGGTCGTAGCTGCCACGCAGGCCGCCGAAGCGGTGCAGTGGCAGGTACGTGCTCTCCAGCCCGATGCGTTCACCGTCGGCGAGCAGCACGCGTTCCAGGTGCATCACGTGCGTGCCCGGCTCCAGTTCCAGGTCGGCGGCGGTCTCCGCGTCGGCGGCGACGTCCTCCCAGGTGACCAGGATGCGGCCCGGGGTGCGGCCGAGACTGATCGCGCCCTCGGTGTAGGAGCGCAGCGACAGCGGCTGGGTCAGCTTGGGGCGGGAGACCACCGTGCCACGCCCGCGCCGCCGAATCCTGCCCTCCACCAGCAGCTCTCGCAGGGCTTGGCGCACCGTCTCGCGGGCGACGCCGAACCGGGTGGCGAGGTCGCGTTCGGACGGCACCGGGTCGCCTTCGTCGAGATCGGCCAGGATGGCGTCGATTTCGGTGCGAACCAGGAACACCTTCGGAACGCGCGTGGTGTGCGGTGTCTCCATGCCCGCCAGCCTACTCGATTGGTCTATACCAAAACTTAACCTGCCGTTCTCGCAGCCAACACCTATCGGTCTAGACCATTTGCCATCATCGCTGACATGCGATTGGTCATCATCGGTGGAGGGATACTCGGCACCGCACACGCCTGGGCGGCGATCGCCCGTGGCCACGAGGTCGTCCAGCTCGAACGCGAACGCGAGGCGCGCGGCGCGACCGTGCGCAACTTCGGCCTGGTCTGGGTGTCCGGCCGGGCGGCGGGGGAGCTGGAGCTGACCCTGCGCTCGCGGGAGCTGTGGGAGGAGATCGGTGGCCGGGTGGCCGGCGTCGGCTTCCGTCCCGCCGGCTCGATCACGCTGGTGCGCACGCCCGCCGAGCTGGCCGTCGCCGAGGCGGCCGCCGCGGGCGCCACCGCACCGGCGCGCGGCTTCACCCTGCTCGACCCCGACCAGGTGCGTGTGCTCAATCCGGCGCTGCGCGGCAAATACCTCGCCGGACTGCACTGCTCGACCGACGCCGCGGTGGAATCACGCCAGGCGCTGCCCGCGTTGCGCGCCCATATGGCGGGCAGCGGCCGCTACGCCTTCCACGAGGGCACCGAGGCCCGCTCGGTCCTCGACACCGGATCCGGCGCCGTCGTCGTCGACGATCACGGCCGCCGCCACCAGGCCGACCTGGTGGTGCACTGCCCCGGCGCCGCCCACTCCGGGCTCACCCGCGAACTGGCCGGCGAGCTGCCGGTGCGCCGGGTGCGGTTGCAGATGATGCAGACCGCGCCGCTGGACGAACCGCTCACCACCGCGATCGCCGACGGCGACAGCTTCCGCTACTACCCGGGATTCGCCGGTGCGCAAGTGGATTCGCTGGCACTGGAACAGTCGCAGACCGCCACGGCCGCCGAGCACAAGATGCAGCTGCTGTGTGTGCAGCGGCTGCACGGCGGCCTGACCATCGGCGACACCCACGAGTACACCGAGCCGTTCGCCTTCGACGTCGACGAGGCGCCCTACGACCACCTCACCGAGGTGACCGAGGAACTGCTCGGCCGCAGGCTGCCGCGCGTCGTGCGCCGCTGGGCGGGTGTCTACAGCCAGAGCGTCGATCCCGACGCCATCGTCACCCGGGTGCGGGCCGACACCAACGTGTGGGTCGTCACCGGCCCCGGTGGCCGCGGCATGACCCTGGGCCCCGCCATCGGCGAGCAGACCGCCGACCAGATCGGACTGTGAGGAAGCAATGCCGGACACCATGATTCAGCTCGCCGTACTCGACATGGCGGGCACCACCGTCGCCGATGGCGGCCTGGTCCTGCGCGCCTTCGAGGCTGCCGCCACCGCCGCCGGGATCGAGCCCGACGGCCCGCGTCGTGAGCAGGCTCGCCGCTATGTCCTCGACACCATGGGGCAGTCCAAGATCGAGGTCTTCCGCGCCCTGCTCGGTGACGAGGACGCCGCCCAGGCCGCCAACCTCGCGTTCGAGTCCGCCTACGACGCGCTGATCGACGAGGCCGACATCGCGCCGATTCCCGGTGCGGTCGAGGCGATCACCGCGGTGCGCGCGGCGGGTGTGCGGGTGGCGCTGACCACCGGCTTCAGCCGCGGCACCCAGGACAAGCTGCTGGCCGTTCTCGGGTGGGCCGACCTGGCCGACCTCACGCTGGCCCCCTCGGACGCCGGGCGTGGCCGCCCGTACCCCGACATGGTCCTCACCGCGGCCCTGCGCCTCGGCGTCGACGCGGTCGACCGGATCGCCGTGCTCGGTGACACCACCAGCGACATCGCGACCGGCCTCGCGGCGGGCGCGGGCATCGTCGCGGGCACCCTCACCGGCGCGCACACCGCCGACCAGTTGCGCGCCGCCGGCGCGACCCATGTCGTCGCCTCGGTCGCCGACTTCCCCGCGCTGGTACTGGCGCCCTGACTGCGCCGCGGCAACCCGTCGCGGTGTCTCGAAGATCCACCGTCCCTGCGATTCCCCCTCGACAACGAGACGAAAGTTGCTGTAATCGTGCGTACTTCCCTCACCGCGCGCCGCCTGTCCAAGGTCGCGCTGCTGCTGGCCGGCGTCACCGCCGTCGCGTTCACCGCGGCCTGCGGCGGCACCGGCACCGAATCCGCGGACGGCAAGACCGTCACCGTCTACTCCGCCGACGGTGTCGGTGGCTGGTACAAGAACCGGTTCGCCGAGTTCACCGCGCAGACCGGCATCGCGGTCAACCTCGTCGAGGCGGGTTCCGGCGAGGTCGTGAACCGCGTCGACAAGGAGCAGTCCAACCCGCAGGCCGACGTGGTCGTCACCCTGCCGCCGTTCATCCAGAAGGCCAAGCAGTCCGGACTGCTGCAGCCCAGCGGCATCGACACCGCCGCGATCCCGGCCACCGACAAGGACGCCGAGGGCACCTACGTGACCCTGGCCAACAACTACCTGTGCTTCATCGCCAACCCCTCGGTCGACGCCTCCGCGCTGACCTGGGAGGACCTGCTGAAGCCGGAGTTCAAGGGCAAGCTGCAGTACTCCACCCCCGGCCAGGCCGGCGACGGTACCGCCGTGCTGGTGCTGCTGCAGCAGCTGCGCGGCAAGCAGGCCGCACTGGACTACCTGGCCGCGTTGCAGGCCAACAACGTCGGCCCGTCCTCCTCGACCGGCAAGCTGCAGGCCAAGGTCGACAAGGGTGAGCTGCTGATCGCCAACGGTGACGTGCAGATGAACCTGACCACGGTGCAGGAGAAGGGCTCCAAGTTCAACGTCTTCTTCCCGGCGACCGCTGGCAAGCGCTCCACCGTGTCGGTGCCGTACGTGATGGGCCTGGCCAAGGGCGCGCCGCACAAGGACGACGCCACGAAACTGATGAGCTTCCTGCTCGCCACCGACGCGCAGAGCAAGCTCGGCCCGGAGGCCTTCGCGGTGTCCCCGCGCACCGACGTGAAGGCCCCCGCCGAGGGCGGTCCGGCCGCCACGCTGACCGGCGTCGAGGTGGTCGCGGTCGACTGGAACAAGGTCCTCACCGAGCTGGACGCCGATGTCGCGGCGTACCAGAAGGCAACCGGCAGCTGAATCCGGCTGTGCTGTAAGGGAGTAGACGATGTCCGACGGTGACCTCCGCACGAAGTCCGCTACCGCCGCCCGCACCGGGTCGGCCACGAACGAACCGGCGATCGTGTTCGACCGGGTCGGGGTCAGCTACGGCCGGGGCCGCAAGGCCGCGGTCGCGCTGACCGATTTCACCCTGCGCGTCGCCGTCGGCGAGACCGTCGCGCTGCTTGGCCCGAGCGGGTCGGGCAAGTCGACCGCGCTCAAGGCGCTGGCCGGTTTCGTCCGGCCCACCTCGGGCGCGGTCCGGCTGGCCGGGCGCGAGGTCACCGATCTGTCGCCCGCCAAGCGCGGGATCGGGGTCGTCGTCCAGTCCTACGCGCTGTTCCCGCACCTGAGCGTGCACGGCAATGTCGCCTTCGGGCTGAAGTCGCAGCGGGTGCCGCGAGCCGAGATCGGCGCGCGGGTCACCGAGGCGCTCGAGATGGTCGGGATGGCCGGCTACGCCCGGCGGCTGCCGCGGGAACTGTCCGGTGGGCAGCAGCAGCGGGTGGCGATCGCCCGTGCGCTGGCCATCCGGCCCGCGGTGCTGTTGCTGGACGAGCCATTGGCCGCGCTCGACGCGCAGCTACGCCACTCGATGCTCGGTGAACTGCAGCGACTCCGCAAGGCCCTGCCCGACACCGCGATGCTCTACGTCACCCACGATCAGGCCGAGGCGCTGGCGCTGGCCGACCGGATCGCGGTGATGCGCGATGCCCGGCTGGTCGACGTCGATACCGCCGAGAACCTGTGGCAGCGACCGCCCACCGATTTCACCGCCGCCTTCCTGGGTGGCGCGAACCTGGTGCCGTGCACCGTCAACCACGTCACCGGCACGGCGGCGCTGGTCACCGCGGGCACCGCCACACTGCGCGCGCAGGCCCCGCAGCCCGGTGTCGGCCGAGCCGACTGGGCGCCGAACGACGAGGCGCTGCTGTGTCTTCGGCCGCACACCATCACCCTCGGCGCGACCGGCGACCGGGACGCCCTGCGGGCCACCGTGCTGACCTCGGTGTGGCGCGGTGCGTCGACCCGGGTCGAGCTGGCGGTCGACGGGCTGCCGGGGGAGCTGGCCGTCGATGTCCCGGGGCACTTCACCACCGAGGTCGGCGCGGCGGTCGGCGTGCGCCTGCCCGACCCGGCGGGGGTCCTGATCCCGAACAGCGTCGGCGAGAGTGTCCGGGGGACACCCGGTTCCGTCGCCGCCGGTCCGGCGGACGCGTCATGAGCGCGACGACGGTCGACCCCGGGGAGCGGCGCGTGGCGACGCGGCGCGGTGCGCTGGAGGCGGCGCGGTGAGCACTCCCGTCCTCGATCCGCCCGTCCCCGCCGCGGCACCGACAGCATCCGGCTCGCCGCGCTCCTGGCTGCCGATCCTGTGGACCCTGCCCCCGGTGCTGGTCGTGCTCGGCGTCGCCGGCTACCCGATTCTGCGGGTGCTCACCGAGTCGACGCGGACCCCGGCCGGGCGTGGCACCGAGGTGTGGACCTCGGTGCTTGGCTCGGAGTCGTTCCGGGACGCGTTGTGGCGCACCGTGTCCATCGCCGTCTGCGCGACCGCGGGCTGCCTGGTGCTCGGGACGTTCCTGGCGATCGTGCTCGCGTTCGTCCCGTTTCCCGGTGCGGGCCTGGTCGGCAGGCTCATCGACACCATCCTGACGCTGCCCTCGTTCCTGATCACCCTCGCGTTCACCTTCCTCTACGGCACGGCGGGCGCGGTGAACGCCCTGCTGGCCGAGCTGACCGGCGCGACCCAGCCGGTCGTCGATTTCCTCACCACACCGCTCGGGGTGATCCTGGCCGAGATCACCTATTTCACGCCGTTCGTGGTGCGGCCGGTGCTGGCCGCGTTCGCGCAGCTGCCGCGCGAACAGCTCGACGTGGCCGCCAGTCTGGGCGCCTCGCCGTGGCGGGTGCTGCGGCAGGTGGTGCTGCCCGAGGCGTGGCCCGCGCTCGCGGCGGGCGGCAGCCTGGTCCTGTTGCTGACGCTCAACGAGTTCGGCATCGTGCTGTTCACCGGGGCGAAGGGGGTGATCACGCTGCCCGCGCTGATCTACACCCGCGGCATCGTCACCTTCGATCTGCCCGGCGCCGCGGTGCTGGCCTCGGTGCAGGTGCTGCTCTCGCTCTCCCTGTACCTGACCTACCGGCTCGTCTTCGCCCGGTTCACCGCTCGCCCGAAGGGGGATTGATCGTGCTCGTGTGGACTCCTCGGGGAAAGGCCCTGGTGCTCGGCGTGTTCGGGCTGGTGGTCGCGGTGGTGTTCGTCGCCCCGATCGCCACGGTGGTCGCCGCCGCCTTGGCCGGTAGCTGGACCGGCCCGCTGCCCTCGGACCTCGGCTTCACCACGATCGGCAACGCGCTCACCGGCGAGCAGGCCGCCAGTCTGTCGGTGAGCCTGCAGACCGCCCTGCTGGCCGGGGCGATCTCGCTGGTCCTCGGCACCTGGGCCGCGCTCGCCTCGCGGGAAGCGCCGGCCTGGCTGCGCCGGGTGACCGACGCGGTGTTCCACCTGCCGGTCGCGGTGCCCTCGGTCGCGGTCGGCCTCGGTGTGCTCATCGCGTTCAACGAGCGCCCGCTGCTGCTCGGCGGCACCAAGTGGATCGTGATCGTGGCGCACGCGGTGCTGGTGCTGGCGTACGCGTTCAGCGCGGTGTCCGCCGCGCTGGACCGGCTCGACCCGGCGTACCGGCAGGCCGCCGAATCCCTCGGCGCCGGGCCGGTACGTGTGCTGTGCCAGATCACCCTGCCGTTGCTGCTGCCCGCCCTCGGGGCGGCGGCCGGTCTGGCCGTCGCGCTGTCCATGGGTGAGCTGGGCGCGACGATCATGGTCTACCCGGCCACCTGGAAGACGTTGCCCGTCAGCATCTTCGCCCAGACCGACCGCGGCGAAGTGTTCGACGCCGCGGCCGGGACCACGGTCCTCGTCGTCGTGACATTGGTGGTCCTGGTCGTCCTCGGTCGGGTGCGGGGACGGGCCGCGCTGCGCTGATCCGTTCCGGTACGAGGCGGGCGCCAGCCGTCACCGCCACCGGGAACCGACCCGGGGGACCTCCGCGGGAGACGGTGGCCTCGCGCCGGCGTCCGACCAGGTGTCGTTCACAGGAGGGCGGCGGCGTCGACGGCGGTGAGGCCGCCGTCGACGCGCAGGTCGTGGCCGTTGACGTAGGCGGCGTCGGCGGAAGCCAGGAAGGCGACGGCGGCGGCGACATCATCGGCGGTGCCCACTCGACCGGCGGGGGACAGGCCCGCGACACCTGCCTGGGCGGCGTCGGAGAGTTCGGCGCGCAAGGCCGGGGTGTCGATATAGCCGGGGCTGACCGAGTTCACGCGGATCCGACGCGGCGCCCATTCGGCGGCGAGCGTGCGGGTCAGGTTGTGGACAGCGGCCTTGCTCGCCGAGTACAGCGCGGCGCCGGGGACGCCGCGGTGCAGGCCGAAGGAGGCGTTGATGACGATCGCGGCGTGCTCGGACAGCAGCGGCGACGTCTTCTGGAGGGTGAAGAACGCGGCCTTGACGTTGGCGGCGATCACCTCGTCGAACAACGCGCCGGTCACCTGGTCGATCGGCTGGAACGAGCCGATGCCCGCATTGGCGAAGACCACGTCGAGGCGGCCGTAGCGAGCGGCGAGGGCGGCCACCAGAGTGTCCAGGTCGTCGAGATCGGTGACATCGCCCGCGATGCCGTGTGCCCGCGCCCCGAGCTCGGCCACCGCCGCGTCCAGCCTGCCCTTGTCGCGCCCGGTCACCACGACCTCGGCCCCTTCGGCGAGCAGCCGGCGCGCGGTCGCCAGACCCATGCCACTGGTGCCGCCGGTGATCAGCGCCGTCTTGCCGTCGAATCGAGAACTGTTGTGCGTCATGGATTCAGCGTGGCCGTCGACGCGCCGCGCAGACAGTGCGCAGTTATCCGGGGTGTGCAACCACCAGGCTCGGCGCCCCCGGCGGCACGGATCGTGTGTGGCTACGGCGTGCTCGCTGTCGGTTCGGCCACCCGCCGACTGCGCGATGCCGGACGGCGTTCCGTGGTGCCACGGGTTCCGCCGCGAGCGTGCCGGCGGGAAGGGCGTCGTGGGTCAGGCGGATTCGGTCAGGCGCAGACGCGGCAGGCGGGCGAGCCGTTCGTCGGTGTCGGTGCCCGGCTTCGGGTTGTAGAGCACGACAGACCAATTCGGGTGGTCGGCGACGGTCAGCGTGGTCGCGTCGAAGAACAACTCGCCGACTTCGGGATGGTGCAGGGCATTGACGGCTTGGGCGGGCACGCCGACCTCGTGCCGTTCCCACAGTCGCGCGAAGTCGGGCTCGGCGGCGGCGAGTTCGCGTGCCACCCGGTGGAATTCGTCATCGTGTGGGGCGAGGGCGGCGTCGGCGCGATAGGCCGCGACGACCCCCGGCGCCGCGGCGTCCCACAGCTCGGGCAGTCCGCGATACCGCCGGCTGGTGAAGAAGGTGATCAGGCAGTTGTGCGGTTCGCCGTCGTCGCAGCCGAATACCCGCCCGGCGAGGGCATTGAACGCCAGGATGTTCCAGTACCGGTCCCGCACCACGGCGGGCCCACGTTCCCAGCCGTCGATCAGCTGCCGGATCTCGACCGTCACCTCGGTCCCCGGCGTGGCGCTCGGGGGCGGAGGGTTGAGCCCGGCGAGCAGGTACAGATGCGCCCGCTCCGGCACACTCAACCGGAGCACGCCCGCCACCGCATCGAGGACTTCCCCCGAGACCGTGATGTCGCGCCCTTGCTCGAGCCACGTGTACCAAGACACCCCAACCCCGGCCAGCATCGCGACCTCTTCGCGCCGCAATCCCGGGGTGCGGCGCCGACCCGCCGCCGGTAGTCCGACGTCCGTCGGCCCGACCCGTTCCCGCCGCGACCGCAGGAAGTCGCGGAGCTGCTCGCGACGGTGGGTGGATGCTGCACTGGCCATCCCACCACGCTAACCGCGCCGCCCCGGTCTCGGCGAGGCGGCGCGGAGGAGCCAGGCTATTCCGGGCGGCGGCTGGTGAAGTCGAAGGATCCACCGTCGATGCCCCAGGAGATGACCCGGTCGGGGTGGATTCGGAGGACCACGCGTTCCTGGTGCGGGAACGGCGGCTCCTCGTCCTCGAGTGCCACCGCCTTGCCGCGCACCTCGATGCCGCGGATCACGTAGGGCTCGGCCGAGACCTGTTGGTCGACGACGAACGAGACCCGGCTGCCCGCTTCGACATTGCGGTACTTGCGACTGGTTCGCATCCGCATGCCGCCGATGTCGATGGTGCCGTCGGCGTTCACGCGATAGTTGGTGGGGTTGTTCTGGACGACGCCGTCGGGCGACACCGTGGCCAGCCTGCCGATTCCCGCCTCGGCGAGGAACTGCTGTTCATTGATGGTGAAGGTCATCTCGGTACTCCTCGGTGTCTGCGATGTCGGTGCGGTCAGAACAGGATCAGCGCGGCGCACAGGCCGGCGATGGCGATGAACTGCAAGGTGACCCGGTACTTCAGGATGCTGTCCCACTTGTCCTGCAGCGCACGGGCATCGGCCGGAATGACGCCGCTGAGCGCGGCGGCGGTCTGCTGGGAATTGATCGGCTTGGCGACGCGGACATAGAAGGCGAGCCAGGTCAGCAGCGCGGCCACCGAGATCCCGGCCGCGACAGCGGCGCCGAGCTGGCCGGCCGACAGCGCGATCACCAGCGTGAGTATCGCGGTGACCACCCCGCCCACCCCGGCGATCGGCATGCGCTTGTCGCCGTAGTAGTGACCCCACCCCGCGCTCACGGTCACGGTCGCGTCATCGAGCTTGCGGTAGACGGACCGCATGATCACGGCACCGCAGACATCGGTGCCGTAGACGACGGCATTGGCGAGGACGGCGACGGTGGCGATGATCTGGCCGGTGACAACGAGCATGGCGGGCTCCCTCTTCGTGAAATCTAGCGTCGCTAGAAGCTGGAGCAACGGTAGCATTCGAGCGATAGCGTGTCTAGCGATGCTAGCTTTCGGAGCGCTGTGGCAGCCCCGCTCGGCGGCCGCGCGGAGTCGGTGGACGGGCCTACGCTGAGCAGGTGTCGGTGCTACCTCTGATTTTCACCGCGGGCTGGGCCAGCGGGATCAACGCGTACGCGGTGGTGTTCCTGCTCGGGTTCTTCGGGCGGATCGGCTGGGCCGAGGACGTGCCGCCCGGGCTCGAACGCACCGATGTGCTCGTCGCCGCCGCCATCCTCTTCGTGATCGAGGCCGTGGCCGACAAGATCCCGTATCTGGATTCGTTCTGGGACGCCGTGCACACCGTCGTGCGGCCCGCGTCCGGGGCGGTGGTGGCGGCCTTGATCGCCGGGCAGGACGACTCGCTGCCCACGCTGTTCGCCGCGGCGGTCGGCGGCACGACGGCCCTGGCCAGCCACATCGTCAAAGCCGGTACCCGGATGGCGATCAACACCTCGCCGGAACCGGTCACCAATATCGCGGTGAGTACCGCCGAGGATCTGGGCGTCGGCGGCGTCATCACCCTCGCGGTGTTCTTCCCCGTGCTGGCCGCGGTGATCGCTGCCGTCTCGCTGGCGATCGGATTGTGGGTGGTCTACGCCTGTGCCAGCCGCATCCGCCGCTACCTGCGCCGTCGTCGCGAACGCCGCGCCGCCCGCCGGGGCGAGCTGGACGCGGCGCTCGAGTAGGCGCTCGGGGAGGTCAGCGCACCTGCGGGGCGACCTTCGTGCCGAGCAGCTCGATGCTGTGCAGGACCTGCTCCGGCGGGAGCGTGCCGACGCTGGTGTGCAGCATGAACCGGTCGAGGCCGAGGGTGTCGCGGACCTCGGCGATCTTGCCCGCCACGTAGTCCGGCGTGCCGACGAACAGTGAACCGCTCTGCGAACGCAAGGCGTCGAACTGCTCGCGGGTCATCGGGCCCCAGCCGCGTTCGCGACCGATGGTGGACATGGCCAGCGCGTACGGCGCGTAGAAATCGGCCACCGCCTGCTCGTCGGTATCGGCCACATAGCCGTGCGCGTGCACCGCCACCGGCTGCTTCTCGTGGCCACCCTCGGCGAGCGCGCGGTGATACAGCTCGACCAGCGGTGTGAACCTGGCCGGCTGACCGCCGATGATCGCGATCGCCAGCGGCAGGCCGAGCAGGCCGGCGCGGATCACCGACTCCGGACTACCGCCGACCGCGATCCAGACCGGCAGCGGCCGGTCGTCGGTGCGCGGGTAGACGGTCGCGTCCCGCAGCGGCGCGCGGAACCGGCCCGACCACGTCACCGGCTCTTCCTCGCGCAGCCGCAGTAGCAGCGCCAGCTTCTCCTCGAACAGGTCGTCGTAGTCGGCGAGGTCGTAGCCGAACAGCGGGAACGACTCGGTGAACGAGCCGCGCCCGGCCATCAGCTCGGCCCGGCCGTTCGACAGCCCGTCCAATGTCGCGAAGTCCTGGTACACCCGGACCGGGTCGTCGGAGCTGAGGACGGTGACCGCGCTGGTCAGCTGGATGCGCTCGGTCCGCGCCGCCGCGGCCGCCAGGACGACGGCGGGCGAGGACGCCGCGAAGTCCTTGCGGTGGTGCTCGCCGACGCCGTAGACGTCCAGGCCCGCCGCCTCGGTGGCGACGGCCTCGTCGACGACCTGGCGCAGCCGCTCGGCGGCGGTCGGCGCGGGCCGATCGCCGGTGGGGTACAGCTCGGCGAAGGTGGTCAGCCCCAGTTCCATGTGAACCTCGTCTCGGGATGTGGTCTGCTCTGGTCACCGCTTAAACGGACCGCGGTCCGGCAAAATTCCCGCGGATACGGAGGGGTGCAGATTATCTATTACAAAACTATAGTGACGGTATGACCGCCCTCGCGACGACGCGCACCGAACCCGACCTGTCCTTCCTGCTCGACCGCACGAGTCATGTCCTGCGCACCCAGATGGCGGCCGCGCTGGCCGAGATCGGGCTGACGGCCCGCATGCACTGCGTGCTGGTGCACGCGCTCGAGGCCGAGCGGACCCAGGCGCAGCTCGCCGAGCTCGGCGACATGGACAAGACGACCATGGTCGTCACCGTCGACGCGCTGGAGAAGGCGGGTCTGGCCGAGCGCAAGCCGTCGAGTACCGACCGTCGCGCGCGCATCATCGCGGTGACGCCCGCGGGGGCGAAGCTGGCCGCGCGCAGTGCCGACATCGTGGACGGCGTGCATCGGGCGGCGCTCGAATCGTTGCCGAAAGGCGAGCGGGAGACCTTGGTTCGCGCGCTGAATCTGCTGGTGGAGGGGCATCTGTCCACCGCGGTGGAGGCCGCTCCCGCGCGGCGCGCCCGGCAATAGTCCGTTATAGATTGTCTGCAACGAAACTATCTAGTACGGTCATTTCATGACCTCTTCTCAGCGCATCGCCTTGGCGGTGCTGTCGGCGGCGACGCTGATGACCATCCTCGACGGCAGCATCGTCACCGTCGCGCTGCCCGCCATCCAGGCGGATCTCGGCTTCTCGCCCGCCGGCCTGAGCTGGACCGTCAACGCCTACCTGATCGCCTTCGGTGGACTGCTCCTGCTGGCCGGACGGCTGGGCGACCTGATCGGCCGCAAGACGATGTTCCTCACCGGCACCGTCGTTTTCACCGCGGCCTCGCTGCTGGCGGGAGCGGCGACCACCCCGGCGATGCTGGTGGCGGCCCGCTTCCTGCAGGGCGTCGGCAGCGCCATCGCCGCGTCGGTGGTGCTCGGCATCCTGGTCACGATCTTTCCCGGCCCGCGTGAACGGGCCACGGCCATCGGCATTTTCAGCTTCACCGGCGCGGCCGGGGCCTCGATCGGGCAGGTGCTCGGCGGCGTGCTCACCGATGCGCTGAACTGGCACTGGATCTTCCTGATCAATGTGCCGATCGGGCTGGTGACGATGCTCGTCGCCGTTAGGGCGCTGCCGGCCGATCGCGGTCTGGGGTGGGCGGCGGGCGCCGACGTGTTCGGGGCCGTCCTGGTCACCGCCGGTCTGATGCTCGGGATCTACACCATCGTCGAGGTCGAGCGGTACGGCTGGGTGTCGCCACGCACCCTGGGGCTCGCAGCGTCGGCCGTCGCGCTGCTCGTCGCGTTCGTCGTCCGGCAGGCCACCGCGCGCAAGCCGCTCCTGCCGTTGCGGATCTTCCGCTCGCGCGCCGTCTCCGGCGCCAATGTGGTGCAGATGCTGACGCTGTCGGCGATGTTCGCCTTCCAGATCATCGTCGCGCTGTACCTGCAGAAGGTACTGGGCTACAACGCCTTGCAGACCGGTCTGGCCATGCTGCCCGCCGCGGTCGCCATCGGCGGGGTATCGCTGTTCGCCTCGGCCCGGCTGATGACACGCTTCGGCGAACGGGCCGTGCTGATCGCCGGCCTGGTGCTGCTGCTGGTCGGCATGTCGTGGCTGATGCGGCTGCCCGTCGACGCCGACTATGTCACCGATCTGCTGCCCATGATGGTGTTGATCGCCGGTGGCGGCCTGGTGCTGCCCGCGCTCACCGCACTGGGCATGTCGGGTGCCTCGGCCGACGACGCCGGGCTCGCCTCTGGCCTGTTCAACACCACTCAGCAGGTCGGGATGGCGATCGGAATCGCGGTCCTGTCCACCCTCGCCGCTACCAGGACCGGCGCCCAACTCGCCTCGGGTGCTACCGAAGCCGTCGCGCTGACCAGCGGCTACCGGCTCGCGTTCACCGTCGCGGCCGGGCTGCTCGCGGCGGCGCTGCTCGTCAGCGTGACGGTGCTGCGCCGCACGCGGCCCGCCACCGAAGTCACCCCGGCGGCGGACGCGGTCCCCGCGTTCTGACCGGCCGACCGCCGGGCGATCGAGGAGCGTCGCCCGCCGGGATTCGCCGCACGGCGACTGCTCGCGCCGACCCCGCACGCGGTGGTTACCGGGAACGCGGCGGTGCCGTGGCCGGCTGGCCGTCGAACCAGCTGACCAGTTCCGGGTCGTCCAGACCGTCCGCGACCAGCAGCGCCGCGGACAGATCGTGCGAGCGGGTATAGGCGTTCTGCGCCGCGACGCACGGCACCCGGGCCGCTGTCGCGGCGAGCACGCCATTGGCGGAATCCTCCACGGCGACAACGTGCTCGGGAGCGGACCCGGTGCGGGCCAGAACCTCGAGATACACCGCCGGACTCGGTTTGAGGTCGGGCACCTCCGTCCCGGTGACCACGGTGTCGAACACCTCGCCGAAGGCGTTGCGCAGCAACGGTTCCACCCACGCGCGGGTGCCCGTGGTGGCCACATGCAGCGCGACACCGCGGGCGGCGAGCCGTTCGATGAGCTCCCGGGCGCCCGGCCTCGGCTGGATCTGCCCGTCCTCGACCAGGCTCCGCATGATCCGGGTCTTGGCGGGGTGTAGTCGTTGCGCGAGTTCTCTGGCCTGGTCGGCTGAGCGCCCGGTGCTCTCGAACCAGTGGGTCATCCGCTGGGCGCCACCGGCGATCCGCAGCAGCTCCCCGTAGCGGTCGACATCCCAGCGGTCGGGGAGTCCGGCTTCGGCGAAGGCCGCGTTGAACGCCACCCGGTGGCCGTCGCGTTCGCTGTCGACCAGGGTGCCGTCGACATCGAAGATCACCGCCTCCAGGCGGGTCATCGCGCGCTGCCCAGATGGTCGCGGATGCGGGCGAGCGCCGACGACACGGTGAAGCCGTGGTGGGCCATGACCTCGGCGCCGGGACCGCTGTGCCCGAACTCGTCGATACCGATCGCCAGGTCGACCACGCCAGCCCAGGCCGTGGTCGTGCCCGCCTCGATGCTGACGGTGCACGCCGAGGGATCGGGGGAGTAGCGCGTGCGATCCAGCACCGACACCACCCGCACAGGATGGCCGTCGGCGCGGAGTTCCTGGGCGACCGCCGCCGCCAGTGCGACTTCCGAACCGGTGGCGACGAGCTCGACGGTGCGATGTTCCTCGCCGATCAGCGGCTCGGCGACAGCGACCGCGCCATCGTCGGCGGTGGGCGGGGAGCCGACGAGGGCGGGGTCCGAAGGCTTGCCGGTGGCTGTCACTCGCGGGGCGGGCACGAGGTCCTCGGCGCCGGGACCGTCGGCCGCGGCGGGCCGGGGCGTGACAGTGGGTTGGGGTGCTCGGCGGTGGGTGTCGTGCTGCGGCAGCGACTGTCGGGACAGGATCAGCGCGGTCGGCCCGTCGGTGTGGGTCAGCGCGAGTTCCCAGGCGAGCGCGGTCTCGGCATCGTCGGCCGGGCGCAGCACCTGGAGACCGGGGATGACGCGCAGCGATTCGAGGTGTTCGACGGGCTGGTGGGTCGGCCCGTCCTCGCCGACGGCGATGGAATCGTGGGTGAGCACGTAGATCACGGGCTGACCCATCAGCGCCGACAATCGCAGCGCGGGCCGCAGGTAGTCGGCGAACACCAGGAACGTACTGCCGAACACGCGGAACCCGCCGTGCAGGCTGATTCCGTTGAGGACGGCGGCCATGCCGAACTCGCGGATGCCGAACGCGATCGCGGTGGGTGCGTAGTCGTCCCCGCGCACGACCGGGCCGAACGCGGTTCCGGTCGAGCCCGCCAGGTCGGCCGAGCCGCCCACCAGCTCCGGCAGGATCGGGCGCAGGGCGTCCAGGCACGCCTGCGAGGACTGCCGGGTCGCCCGTGGCGCGTCGCCGACGATCCCGGACAGCGCGTCGGCCAGACCGTCGGGCAGTGTCCGCGCACCGGCCCTGGCGAACTCGTCGGCGCGTCGCGGTGCGGCAGCGGCGAATTCGGTAAACCGGCCGAGCCAGTCGGCCCGGTCCTCGGCGCCGAGCCCGGCGAGCACCGCGCACGTCGCGGCGACCTGCTCGGGCACCGTGAACGGCGGAAACGTCCATCCCGCGAGCTCTTTGGCCCGCGCCAGCTGATCGGCGCCCAACGGTGATCCGTGCGCCTTCGCCGTGCCGGCCACGTCGGGCGCACCGTGCCCGATCACCGTCCGGACAGCGAGGAAGCTCGGCCGGGGATCGTCCTTCGCCCGGGTCAGCGCCGCGTCGATCGCGGCGATATCGGTGCCGTCGGGCACCGCCTCGGTGTGCCAGCCGTAGGCGGCGAAGCGGGCGAGCTGGTCGTCGCCGCAGGCCCGGTCCACCGCGCCGTCGATGGTGATGGCGTTGTCGTCCCACAGCACGATCAACCGGCCCAGCCGCAGCTGCCCGGCGAGCGAGGCCGCCTCGTGGCTGACGCCCTCCATCAGGCAGCCGTCGCCGACGATCGCGTAGGTGCGGTGGTCGGTGAGCTCGGGGTAGCGGGCGTGGGTCATGCGCTCCGCCAACGCCATACCGACCGCCATCGCCAGCCCCTGGCCGAGCGGGCCGGTCGTGCACTCCACCCCCGGTGTCTCGCCGTACTCGGGATGGCCCGGCGTGCGCGACCCGAGCTGGCGGAACCGGCGCAGCTCCGCGATGGGCAGGTCGTAGCCGAACAGGTGCAGCAGCCCGTACAGCAGTGCCGAACCGTGCCCGGCGGACAGCACGAACCGGTCGCGGTCGGCCCAGCCGGGGTCGGCCGGATCGTGGCGCAGATGCCTGCTCCACAGCGTCCACGCCATCGGCGCCGCCCCCATCGGCATCCCGGGATGCCCGGAGTTCGCGGCCTCGACCATGTCGGCGGCGAGGAAGCGCAGGGTGTCGACGGCGAGCCGGTCGGTGTCGACGGCGGACACGACGAGCGGCCGATGAACAGTGGATTCCGGCATGGGTGGCGCCTTTCGATCGGGTCCGTCCATCCGACCGCACCCGGGGCAGCGCGGCCTTCCCCCGCGCGGGTGGCCGCACGGGTGATTTCTCGCCGATTGCCCCGAACCCCAGTGCTTTTCCGCCGTACTGTGGCGGTATGCCGGAGCCGCCGACCCCGTTACGGTTGGTGCTCGTCGACGACCACGAGATGGTCCTGCACGGGCTCGACGCGATGCTCGGCCACTTCCCCGACGAGGTCGTGATCGTGGGCCAGTCGAGCACCGACACCGCGGCGCTGCGCCTGATCGACGAGCACCGGCCCGACATCGTCCTGTGCGACATCCGCATCGGCAAGGCCAGCGGTCTGGATCTGTGCCGCCAGATCACCGAGCGGTATCCGGGCACCAAGGTCGTGGTGCTCACCGTGTACGACGACGAGCACTACCTCTATCAGGCGCTGCGCGCGGGCGCGGCCGGGTATGTGCTCAAGCGCGTGGACGGGCGTGAACTCGTCGCCCACCTGCGCCGCGCCGCCGAGGGCGAGACCGTCATCGATCCCGCCCTGGCCGGTCGGGTGGCACTGGCCGCGGCCCGGCTCGACGCGGGGCAGTTCTGGTCGGGCGCGCACCTGGGCCTGACCCAGCGCGAGTCGGAAGTGCTGGGACTGCTGGTCTCCGGGCACTCCAACCGGGCGGTGGCGGGCAAGCTCGTGGTCAGCGAGGACACGGTGAAGACCCACATCCGCGGGCTGTATCGCAAACTGGGCGTGTCCGATCGGAGCGGGGCGATCGCGGTCGCGTTGCGGGAAGGGCTGTTCCGGTGACCGGTGCCGCGCCGACGGCGGCGCAGCTGGCCCCGCTGCTCGCGGCCGACGGTGTGCAGCTCTACGCCGTCGACGGATCCGATCTCGGGGTGGTCGACCTGTGGCCGGCGCACCCGTCGGCGGGCTCGCTGACCCTGCCGGTCGGGTTCGGGGTGACGGGGCTGGTCGCCCGGACCGGAACCCCGGTCCTGCTGGATCGGGATTCGCCACGGAACGCCCTGCACCGCAGCCTGTTACGCCTCGAGCCGGGGCAGACGATCGCGCGGATGTGCCTGCCGCTGCGCGGTGTCGACGATTCCGTGGTGGGAGTCCTCGCCGCGCACCGGGATCCGGCCGAACCGTTCGGCCCGGCCGACCTCGACCGCGCGGCGGGCTACGCGGGTGTCCTCGGCCTGTCGGTGCACGCGCACCGGTTGTGGCGCACCGTCAACCGGCACCGCACCGAGCGGGATCGCCTGGTCGAACAGGCGATCTCCGCGCAGGAGGCCGAGCGTCGGCGCATCGCGTTCGACCTGCACGACGGGGTGACCACCGCGCTCGCGTCGATGTCGTTCCACCTGTCCGCGGCCGACCTGACCGTCTCCGAACTCGCCGCCCACGTCGCCACGGGCGACGAGTCCGGCGTGCGCGCGCTGGAGCGGGCCCGCGCCGAACTGGTCAGTGCCCGGACGCTGGCCGATTTCGCCTACAACGAGACCAGGGCGGCGATCTCGGGCCTGCACAGCCTGGTTCTCGACGACCTCGGCCTGGTCGCCGCGCTCGAATCGCTGGTCCGCACCGCGGGCACCGGCGGCGGCCCGGCGATCGAATTGCTCGTCGACCCGGCCGCCGCGGTCGGCGACATCGCCGACCACGCGGCCGCCGCGCTGTACCGGATCGCGCAGGAAGCGCTGGTGAACGCGGTCAAGCACGCGGGCGCGAGCCGGATCGTGCTGTCGCTGCGCCGGGTCGGCGACTCGGTGGTGCTCGGCTGTTCCGACGACGGCGCGGGTTTCGACCCCGCCGCGCGCCGGGCCGAGCGGGCCGCCGCCGACGGCCAGCACTTCGGCCTGAGCTCCCTGGCCGAACGCTGCGCCGTCATCGAGGCCTCGCTGCGCGTCGAGTCGCTGCTGGGGCGCGGCACGATCGTGCTGGTCGAGCTGCCGCTGCGGTAGTCAGCGGGTCGCGTCGGCGGCACTGCGGCAGTTCGCCAGCAGCACCCGCTGCGCGTCGAGCACCGCGGCGGGTGCGCCGGCCCAGGTCCGCAACGCGGCGCTGACCAGCGCGCGCCCGAACGAGAACGTGACCGCCCACGGCCGGTCGCCGTGGGCGTGCAGCGCGCGCAGGTACTCGCAGACCCGCTCGGTCGGCTGGCCGCCGGACAGGAACGCGATGCCGGGGACCGCGGCGGGCACGGTGTCGCGCAGGACCTCGAAGGTCGCGGCCACCACCGCCGCGGTGGACGCGGGCGCGGCGGCCAGGCCCGGGGTCACGAAGTTCGGCTTGAGCACGATGCCGGTCAGGTCGACGCCGGCGGCGTCGAGCGCGGCGAACACCGACCGCAGGGCGAGCCGAGTCGCCTGGGCGGACGCGGCCAGGTCGTGCTCGCCGGTGCACAGCACCTCCGGCTCGACGATCGGCACGATGCCGTGCTCCTGGCACAGCGCGGCATAGCGCGCCAGCGCGTGCCCGTTGGCGTGCGCGGCGTAGGGCGTGATCGTCCGCACGTCGAACACCGCCCGCCACTTGGCGAAGGCGGCCCCGCGCTCGGCATAGGACGCCAGCCGGGCGCCGAGACCGTCGAGTCCCTCGGTGACCAGCGCGCCCGCCTGCCCTGGCAGGGCGGTGGTGCCGGTGTCGACCTTGATGCCGGGCAGGATGTCCAGATCGCGCGCGGCGGCGGGGAAGGCACGGCCGTCGGCGAGTTCCTGGCCGAAGGTCTCGTCGCACAGGATGATTCCGCTGACCCGATCCGCCAGTCCGTCGGTGGTCAGCAGCAGGGCGCGATAGTCGCGCCGGGCGGTCGCGCTCGCCGGGATGCCCTCCTGCTCGAGACGCGCGGACATGGTCTTGATCGACTCGTCGGCGGCGAGAATGCCGCGGCCGCCGCCGGTCAGCTGCTGGGCGACGGCGGCGAGGGTCGGGGCGGGAAGTGTCGTCATGCAGACAGCGTGCGAGCGCGGCGCTCGTCCGTCCTCACCCCTGCGGGCGAAACCGGGTGTGAACCGTCGCGTTGACAACCGCCCCGAAACTGGGAAGCCTGAGGTCATCCAGTCCGATCGCAGTGCCGCGGCACGGGAAGAAGCCGGTGATGACCTCGATCGACGACCCCACCGACGACCTATCGGTCACCCCGCCCAAGACCTGGGCGGCCGGCGTTCCCGGGGTGGTCCACGCACTCGAGTACTCGCTGGCGCAGACCTCGGCCACGCGCACCGCGCTCACCCTGCTCAACGTCAACCAGACCGCGGGCTTCGACTGTCCGGGCTGCGCCTGGCCGGAGCCCGAGCACCGGCACAAGAACGAGTACTGCGAGAACGGCGCCAAGCACGTCAGCGACGAGGCGACCACCCGCCGGGTCACCCGCGAGTTCTTCGCCACCCACACCGTCGACGAACTCGACGCCACCTCCGACTACTGGCTCAACCAGCAGGGCAGACTGACCGAACCGATGGTCAAGCGCCCCGGCGCCGCCCACTACGAGCCGATCGGCTGGGACGCCGCCCTCGACCTGATCGCCGAGACGCTGCGCGGCCTCGCCTCGCCGAACGAGGCGCTGTTCTACACCTCGGGCAGGCTCAACAACGAGGCCGCGTTCCTGCTGCAACTGTTCGCCCGCGCCTACGGCACCAACAATCTGCCCGACTGCTCCAACATGTGCCACGAGTCCAGCGGTTCTGCGCTGAACCAGACCCTGGGCGTCGGCAAGGGCAGCGTGTCGCTGGAGGACATCTACGCCGCCGACCTGATCTTCGTCGTCGGGCAGAACCCCGGCACCAACCATCCCCGGATGCTCTCGGCGCTGGAGCGGGCCAAGCGCAACGGCGCGAAGGTCGTCGCGGTCAACCCGCTGCCCGAGGCCGGGCTGATCCGGTTCAAGAACCCGCAGGTCCCGCGCGGGGTGATCGGGCGCGGCACCGCGATCGCCGATTACTTCTTGCAGATCCGACCGGGCGGTGACCTCGCGCTGTTCCAGACCCTGAACCGGCTGCTGCTCGAGGCCGAGGACGCCGCCCCCGGCACCGTCCTGGACCACGAGTTCATCCGCGAACACACCCACGGCTTCGCCGAGTTCGCCGCGCACGCCAGGGGGATCGGCTGGGACGCCGCCCTCGAAGCGACCGGCCTGACCCGCGCGGCCATCGAGGACGTGCACGCGGCGGTGCTCGGCTCGCGACGGATCATCGTGTGCTGGGCGATGGGCCTGACCCAGCACAAGCACGGGGTGCCCACGATCCGCGAGATCGTCGACTTCCTGCTGCTGCGGGGCAATCTCGGCCGCACCGGAGCGGGCGTGTGCCCGGTCCGCGGACACAGCAATGTGCAGGGCGACCGCACGATGGGCATCTGGGAACGGGTACCGCAGACCTTCCTCGACGCCCTCGGCGCCGAGTTCGGCTTCACCCCGCCGACCGCGCACGGCCTGGACTCCGTCGCCGCGATCCGCGCGATGCGCGACGGTCAGGCGAAGGTCTTCGTCGGCGTCGCGGGCAATTTCGCACGGGCGACACCGGACAGCGCGGTGACCGAGGCCGCCCTGCGGCAGTGCGCGCTCACCGTGCAGATCTCCACCAAACTCAATCGCTCGCACACGGTGTGCGGTGAGACCGCGCTGATCCTGCCGACCCTGGGCCGCAGCGATCGCGACATCCAGGCCACCGGCGAGCAGTTCGTCACGGTGGAGGACTCGATGAGCGAGGTGCACGCCTCGCGAGGTCGCCTCGACCCGGCCTCGCCGCACCTGCTCAGCGAGGTCGCCATCATCTCCCGGCTCGCCCAGCGCACCCTCGGCGCCACCCCGGCGATCCCGTGGGCGGAGTTCGAAGCCGACTACAACACCGTGCGCGACCGGATCTCGCGGGTGGTGCCCGGCTTCGAGAACTTCACCGAGCGCGTCGAGCGGCCGGGTGGACTGCGGCTGATCAACCCGGTCAACCGGGGCATCTACCGCACGGCCAGCGGCAAAGCGGAATTCACCCGCAACGAGTTCACCTTCCTCGACGTGCCGCCCGGTCACCTGCTGTTGCAGTCGCTGCGCTCGCACGACCAGTGGAACACCATCCCGTACGCGAACAACGACCGCTACCGGGGCATCCACAACGCGCGCCGGGTGGTGATGGTCAACCCGGACGATCTGGCCGAGCTCGGCCTGGCCGACCGCGACGTGGTCGATCTGGTCAGCGTCTGGACGGACGGGGTCGAGCGGCGCGCGGAGAACTTCGTCGTGGTCGCCTACCCGGCCAGCCGTGGCTCGGCGGCGGCCTACTATCCGGAGACGAACGTGCTGGTCCCGCTCGACAGCGTGGCCGACATCAGCAACACCCCTACCTCGAAGGGCATCGTGGTCCGGCTCGAACCGCGCCACAGCGCCGGGTAGGGGTGCTGGCTACACTCGCAGCTATGTCCGTGCGCACCCGTCAGCCACTCGTTCCCGGCACCCAGTCGCCGATCCGGGACGTTCCGCGTTCCATCGAGCGTCCCGAATACGTGTGGAAGAAGACCGCCAACGAGGGGCGCGAGCCCTGGGTGCAGACGGCCGAGACCATCGAGAAGATGCGGATCGCGGGCAAGATCGCCGCGCAGGCGCTCGAAGAAGCCGGCAAGGCGGTCGCGCCCGGTGTCACCACCGACGAGCTGGACCGGATCGCCCACGAGTACATGTGCGATCACGGCGCCTACCCGTCGACCCTGGGCTACAAGGGCTTCCCCAAGTCCTGCTGCACCTCGCTCAACGAGGTCATCTGCCACGGCATCCCCGACTCGACCGTCATCGAGGACGGCGACATCGTCAATATCGACGTCACCGCCTTCATCCACGGCGTGCACGGCGACACCAACAAGACCTTCCTCGCCGGCGACGTGGACGAGGAGGTGCGCCTGCTGGTCGAGCGCACCGAAGAGGCCACCAACCGGGCCATCAAGGCGGTCAAGCCGGGCCGTGCGCTCAATGTGATCGGGCGCGTCATCGAGGCCTACGCCAATCGTTTCGGCTACGGCGTCGTCCGCGACTTCACCGGCCACGGCGTCGGTCCCACCTTCCACAGCGGCCTGGTCATCCTGCACTACGACCAGCCCAGCATCGAGTCGGTCATCGAGCCCGGCATGACCTTCACCATCGAGCCGATGATCAACCTCGGCGGTATCGACTACGACATCTGGGACGACGGCTGGACCGTGGTCACCAAGGACCGCAAGTGGACCGCCCAGTTCGAGCACACCCTGGTGGTCACGGAGACGGGCGCGGAAATCCTCACGCTGCCGTGAGTCGGTCCGTGGCATGAGCGGCGATCTGCGCGGGGCGCTGCTGATCGCGGGCACGACCTCCGACGCCGGGAAAAGCGTGGTGGTCGCGGGGATCTGCCGAATGCTCGCGCGGCGTGGCGTGCGGGTGGCGCCGTTCAAGGCGCAGAACATGTCCAACAACTCCGTCGTCACCCTCGACGGCGGGGAGATCGGGCGGGCGCAGGCGTTGCAGGCGCGGGCGTGTGGGTTGGAGCCGAGCGTGCGGTTCAATCCGGTGCTGCTCAAGCCCGGCAGTGATCGGCGCTCGCAGCTCGTCGTGCGCGGCAAGGCCGTCGGGACCGTCGGCGCGCGTGACTATTTCACGCGCAGGCAGCAGCTGCGTGAGGTGGTGGCGGACGAACTCGCTTCCCTGCGTGCGGAATTCGACGTGGTGATCTGCGAGGGCGCCGGATCACCCGCCGAGATCAATCTGCGGGCCACGGATCTGGCCAATATGGGTCTGGCGCGCGCCGCCGAGCTGCCCGTGCTCGTGGTCGGTGATATCGACCGAGGGGGAGTGCTGGCACACCTGTTCGGCACCGTCGCGGTGCTGGAACCCGAAGACCAGCAGCTCATCTCGGGCTTCCTCGTCAACAAGTTCCGTGGTGACGTCGCCCTGCTCCAACCGGGCCTCGACCAGCTGACCGTCCTGACCGGCCGCCCCACCCTGGGCGTGCTGCCGTTCGCCGACGACCTCTGGCTCGACGCCGAGGACTCCCTCGGCACCGTCGCGGGTACCCCGGTCGGTCGCCCCGGCCCACCCCACGGCACCGACTGGCTCACCGTCGCCGCCGTCCGGCTGCCCCGCATCTCCAACTCCACCGACATCGAAGCCCTCGCCTGCGAGCCCGGCGTCGCCGTCCGCTGGGCCGACGGACCCGATCAGATCGCCACCGCCGATCTCGTCGTCGTGCCCGGGTCCAAGTCGACGGTTTCCGACCTGGCGTGGTTGCGCGCCAAGGGGATCGACGCGGCGCTGCACGCCCGGGCCGCCGCGGGGCGCCCGATCCTCGGGATCTGCGGCGGCTACCAGATGCTGGGGCGTCGCATCGTCGACGGCGTCGAACACGTCGGGTCCGCGGGGGACCAGGGTGCCGTCGCCGCGTCGGCTGAGGACGGGGACGCGGCGCGGCCCTGCGTGGTGGACGGGCTCGGATTGTTCGACCTCGCCATCGAATTCGCGGAGCCCAAGATCGCCCGCCAGGTCGTCGGCGAGGCGGGCGCGCTGCCGGTGCACGGCTACGAGATCCACCACGGCCGCGTCCGGCACAGCGCCGACGCGCCCTGGCTCACCATCGACGGAGCTCCCGAAGGCAGTGTGCGGGCATCGATCTGGGGCACCCACGTGCACGGCCTCCTCGAATCCGACGAGTTCCGCCGCGCCTGGCTGACCGAGGTCGCCCGGCACGCGGGGCGCACCGGATTCCGCGTCGCCCCGGACACCTCGGTGGCGGCCACCCGCACCGCGCAGCTCGACCTGCTGGCCGACCTGGTCGAGCGGCACGTCGACCTGGCCGCCCTCGACGCCCTGATCAGCCGTGGCGCACCACGGGAGCTACCGGTCGTCCACAGCGAACTCGACCGCCCCATCGTCGGCTGAACGCTCAGCTCTCGCCGGGGGTGTTCGGCTTCGAAACATCGGCACCGGCAGGGGAATCGGCTCCGTCGGCCGCCGCGGTGACAGCAGGTCTCGCCCGCGCCGGCGCGGAGGCCGCGAGGCCGAACACCAGGGCGGGCCCGCCGAGGACGAGGACGCCGAGCAGCCAGATGAAATCGGTGGCCGCGGCCCTGGCCGAGCGATAGGCGAAGCTGTCCACGCCGATATCGATGAGGACCATCCGGGCGCTGACGGTGTCACCTGATCGCACATCGAACAGGCGCACGGCGCTGCCGTCCTCGACGTTCGTGCCGATGCCGGCCCGACTGCGGCCGCCCATCAGCCCGCGCGAGCTCTCGTCGACGTGGACGGTGACCTCGCGACCGAACCCCAACAGGTAGGCGGTGGCGTTGATCGGCTGGGTGATCCCGAACAGTGCGCCCGCGCCGAAGAAGAGGGCGCCGACAGCGCACAGCACACGCTGGATGATTCGCTTCACAAGCCCCCCGTGAACGCCGATCGATCGGTTCGGCCGTCATCGTACGGCGTGCCCGGCGCCGCCGGGAGGGGAACTCCGCACACCTCCTCGCTCCGGTACGTGGCTCGTACCGCACCCGTCGCCCGCTGTGCGGCCGCTCTCCTCACAGCCGCGACCGGCCCGCTGTGACAGGTCTGGCAATTCGGGCCCTCCGGATTGGGAAAGCCCAGGACACGGGCAAAAACAGACCGGCCGGGCGGAGCGCAACACGCTGCCGTGTTCAACCGGGCCGTGTACCGTACACCGGCATGAAATCTCGGCGGATCACGGTCGGTGACCGGGCCTGGACAGTGCGGGTCGACGGCCCACAATCGCGGCACAATGTGCTGTTGCTTCCCGATGCGGACGATCCGGCCGACGTGTTCGACACCGTGTGCGCGCGGCTGCACGAATCCGATCTGCAGACCGTCGTGCTGGAGTCCGTCGAGGGGCTCGAGCCCCCGGCCGTCCACGCGATTCTCGACGAACTCGAGCTGCCGTATGTGAACGTCGCGGGACGCGGTGCGGGCGCGGCGCTGGCCTGGCGGCTGTGCGCGGGCCGGTTCGGGCGGTTCATGAGCCTGGTGGTCGCCGATCACGGCCATCCGGCGGTGCCCGACGCCGACGGCACGGCTCCCGACGCGTCCTGTCCGCCGCTGGAGCTGCCGGTCACCATGCTGGTCACCAAGAGCCTGCCGCGAGCCGTGGCCGATGCCTCCGGCCGCTACGTCTACGGCGAGTTCCGGGTGGTCCCGGTCGAGGTCGACAACATCGCCACCGAGGGCGCCCACGAACTGGCCACCGAGATCGTCCTGCGGACCAGCCTCTGGTGAGCGGCGGCCGGGGCCTCGCGGTCCCGGCACGCCACCCGGCTCAGTTCTTGCGGTAGGCCGCCAGCCAGTCCAGCCAGCTGTCGGTCTCGGCGAAAGCGTTGGCGCGCACCGCTTCCGAGGACAGGAACACATCGTGGCGGGCGCCGTCGATCGGCACGATCGTGGTGCGCTCGCCCAGGCAGCCCGCCCAGCGCTGGATCTGCTTGACGTCGAGCACGGCGTCGGCGACATCGACGGCGGGGCTGTGGGCCCGCGCGAATCTGGTCAGCCGCGAGCGCAGGATGAGCGCGGGCACCCCGATCGCCAGTCCCTGGTGCAGGCGGGCCTGTCCGCGCCGGATGGCGCGCAGCCAACCCAGCCGCACCGGCTCGCCGCTGAGCGGCTTCCAGTCCAGGTTGTAATCCCACTCGCCCTTGCGGCTGTGATGCAGGCTGTCGCCGTAGGCGGTGCTGACGCCCACGGCGGGCAGCTGCGCGAACGCCCTGACCTTGCCGACGGCGTTGATGATCGGCGTGCCGACGGTGCGGTAGTACGCGGGCCCCTGCAGGTCGAACCACGGGCTGTTGAGCACGACGCCGACCACGCCTGCCGCGGCGCTGCCGCCGGCGGCCTCGAGCCGGTCCAGCCACAGCGGCGCCACCAGTCCGCCGGTGGAGTGCGCGACGATCAGGACGTCGTTGCCGGTCTCCGCGCGCGCGATCCGCAGCGCCTCGTTCAGCTCGGCGTCGTAGAGCGCCAGGTCGCTGACGAAGTGCGCGCTCTGCCCGGCCCGCCGCGAACGACCACATTTACGCAGGTCGAGAGCGTAGAAGCGGTGGCCGCGGGCCGCGAAGTGCTCGGCCACGTGCTCCTGGAAGAAGTAGTCGGTGAACCCGTGCAGATAGAGCACGGTCGGCTCGGTGGCCGGTGCGGCGGCGTCGGGCAGATAGCGCACGAGCGTGGCCACCACCTCGCCCTCACCGTCGGGATCGGGGCCCAGCGGCAGGGTGCGCTGCTGGTAGTCGGTGCCGAGGACATCGGATTGCCACTGCTCATCGGTCCGATCGGCGGTGCCGGCGGGATCGAGTGAGGTTTCGTTCGTCACACCGCTCAATCTATCGCGCGGTCAGCGCGACGTGCAGTGTTGGTTTAGATCACATTCGGTAGGTCGGTTGCGGTACTACGAACGGCTGAGGTGCACAATTGGCTTCAGGTGAACGACGGGTAACCTACTCCCCGGCGATTCACCGCGAGTCGCACCAAACCACGAAGCGCCCGCGCCCAAGCGAACTCACCCCGGTGGGTAGCTGAGAAGGACAAGGAAGTCGAAGTACCCGTGTCGAACGCTGCGAAGACTGAAAAGACCGATGTAGTTCTCATCGGCGCAGGCATCATGAGTGCCACGCTGGGCGCGCTGCTGCGGCAGCTGCAGCCGGAGTGGACCATCTCGGTGTTCGAGCGGCTCGACGCCGCCGCCGCGGAGAGCAGCGATCCGTGGAACAACGCGGGCACCGGGCACTCGGCGCTGTGCGAGCTCAACTACAGCCCGCAGAACGCCGACGGCTCGGTCGACATCGGCAAGGCCGTCGACATCAACGAGCGCTTCCAGGTCTCCCGGCAGTTCTGGGCCTCGGCCGTCGACACCGGCGTCCTCGACGACCCGTCCGGGTTCATCAACCCTATTCCGCACGTCAGCTTCGTGCACGGCGCCGACAACGTCGACTACCTGCGCAAGCGCTACGAGGCGCTGGCGCCGCACCCGCTGTTCCGCGGCATGGAGTACATCGACAGCCCCGACGAGTTCGCCGCGCGCCTGCCGCTGATGGCCAAGGGCCGTGACTTCGCCGACCCGATCGCGCTGAACTGGACCGACGGCGGCACCGACATCGACTTCGGCGCGCTCACCAAGCAGCTGCTGGCCTACATCGGCAAGTCCGGCGGCGAGATCGCCTTCGGCACCGAGGTCCGCGACCTCGCCAAGCAGTCCGACGGCAGCTGGAACGTCACCGTCCGCAACCTGCGCACTTTCCGCAGCCGCACCGTCAACGCGAAGTTCGTCTTCGTCGGCGCCGGTGGTGGCGCGCTGCCGCTGCTGCAGAAGTCCGGCATCAAGGAGGCCAAGGGCTTCGGCGGCTTCCCGATCAGCGGTCAGTTCCTGCGCTCGACCAACCCGGAGCTGATCGCCGCGCACGAGGCCAAGGTCTACGGCAAGGCCGCCGTCGGCGCGCCGCCGATGTCGGTGCCGCACCTGGACACCCGCGTCATCAACGGCCGCAAGGGCCTGCTGTTCGGCCCCTACGCCGGCTGGACCCCGAAGTTCCTCAAGGACGGCTCCAACACCGACCTGTTCAAGTCGATCAAGCCGAACAACATCGGTTCGCTCGTCGGCGTCGGTCTCACCGAGATGGGCCTGACCAAGTACCTGATCAGCGAGCTGCTCAAGTCGCAGAACGGCAAGATCGGTGTGCTCGAGGAGTTCCTGCCGCGTGCCGAGGGCCGCGACTGGGAGCTGATCACCGCCGGTCAGCGCGTGCAGGTCATCCGGAAGAAGGGTGCGGGCGGTGTGCTCGAGTTCGGCACCGCGGTCATCTCCGCCGAGGACGGCACCATCGCCGGCCTGCTCGGTGCCTCGCCGGGCGCCTCGACCTGTGTCACCGCGATGCTCGACGTCATGCAGCGCTGCTTCCCGCGCGAGTACGCCGACTGGACCCCGCAGCTGAAGCAGATGATCCCCTCGCTGGGCCAGAAGCTGTCGGAGAACCAGGCCCTGTTCCAGGAAGTCTGGGACTGGACCAACAAGTCGCTGAAGCTGGACGCCAACAACACGCCCGCGCAGCCGGAGGCGGCCACCTACGCGCAGGTGTGATAGCAAGACGCGATGATGTCAACGGTCGCATTGAGACGGGCGTGGGCGGCGGATCTGGACCCCGCCACGCTGTACCGGTTGTTGAAACTGCGCGTCGAGGTATTCGTCGTCGAGCAGGCCTGCGCCTATCCCGAGCTGGACGGGCGTGACCTGCTGCCGGAGACCCGGCACCTGTGGCTCGACGACGAGGGCGAGGTCATCGCCACGCTGCGGCTGCTCGAAGAGCACGAGGACGGGGTGACCAGCTTCCGGCTCGGTCGGCTGTGCACGGCCGTGCCCGCCCGTGGGCACGGCTACACCACCCGGTTGCTGCAGGCGGCGCTGGCCGAGACCGGTTCGGCCACCGTCCGTCTGAACGCGCAGTCCTACCTGGTCGACATGTACGCCAAGTACGGCTTCGTTCCCGACGGCGAGGAATTCCTCGACGACGGCATCCCGCACGTCCCGATGCGTCGGGGCTGACAGTCCACTCGCGAGGTCCCCGGCACGGTGCCGGGGACCTCGCGTCTTTCCGGCGCCGACGCCCGGGGTCCGGTCGTGATCAGGGCGCGAATACAGTGGGGGCGTGCCTGGTTTTGCTGATGTCGCCGCTGGTCCGCACACCGCCGCTCGCTCGGCGGGTGAGGCGGGCTTCCCGTTCTCGGCGGTCGTCGGCCAGGAGCGCCTGCAGCTGGCATTGATCTTGTCGGCGGTGCACCCCGGGATCGGTGGCGTGCTGGTGCGGGGCGAGAAGGGCACCGCGAAGTCGACGGTGGTGCGCGCGCTGGCCGAGTTGCTGCCGCCGGTCGTCGACGAGAGCGGCGCGCGGCCCGCCCGGCTCGTGGAACTGCCGGTGGGCGCCACCGAGGACCGTGTCGTCGGGTCGATCGACCTCGAACGGGTCCTGCGCGACGGTGAGCAGGCGTTCCGGCCCGGTCTGCTGGCCGCGGCCCACCACGGCGTGCTCTACGTCGACGAGGTGAACCTGCTGCACGATCACCTGGTCGACGTGCTGCTCGACGCGGCGGCCATGGGCCGGGTCCACGTCGAGCGCGACGGTGTCTCGCATTCGCATCCGGCGCGATTCGTGCTGGTGGGCACCATGAACCCCGAGGAGGGCGAACTCCGGCCCCAGCTGCTGGACCGGTTCGGCCTCACCGTCGACGTGGCCGCCTCCCGCGTGGTGGACACCCGGATGGCGGTGGTGCGCAGGCGCCTGGACTACGAGGCCGACCCCGCCGGCTTCGCCGCCCGCTACGCCGACGCCGATGCCGTTGTCGCCGAACGGATTCTGACCGCGCGCGACCGGCTGCCCGGCGTGACCCTCGACAACGCCGAACTGCGGCGGATCGCGGCGCTGTGCGCGGCGTTCGACGTCGACGGGATGCGCGCCGATCTGGTCGTCGCCCGGACCGCCACCGCGCACGCCGCATGGTGCGGCCGCGACCGGGTCACCGCAGACGATGTGCGGATCGCCGCCGAGCTGGCCCTGCCGCACCGGCGCAGGCGCGATCCGTTCGACGAGCCGGGGATCAGCGAGGAGCAGTTGGACGAGGCGATGCGGTCGGCCGCCGACGAGGTCGACAAGGCCTCGGCCACCGAGGAATTCGACGACGATCCGCGAGGCGAGACGCCCGGCGACGATCGCGACGGCGACGCCTCCGGCAGCTCGGGACCGCGCGCGGTCGACGACGGTGCCGACCGAGGCCCTGCCGACGAGGGGCCCCAGGGTCCCGAGGACGGGGGACCGGCCGACCCGGGTCCCGACGACGGCGGACCCGACGATCAGGGTCCCGACGACGGTGGTCCCGACGGCCCCGACGACAACCCGGGCGGCGGCCCCCACGGCGGCGGATCCCGGCCCGCGGCCGACAGCGTCTCCGGCACACCGGGTTCCGTCTCGAAGCCCGCACCGCGCTGGGAGGTTCCCGGCATCGGCGAAGGCGCGCCGGGCCGCCGGTCCCGCGCCCGGACCCGCACCGGCCGCATGGTGCGCCCCAGCACCGACACCTCGACCGGGCTGCACCTGCTGGGCACCGTCTTCGCGGCCGCGCCTCGGCAATTCGAGCGCGGCCGGTTCAGCGGTCCGCTGGCGCTGGCCGCCGAGGACCTGCGTGGCGCGTATCGCGAAGGGCGCGAAGGGAATCTGGTGGTGTTCGTCGTCGACGCGTCCGGGTCGATGGCGGCGCGCGACCGGCTCACCGCCGTCACCGGCGCCATCGTCACCCTGCTGCGCGACGCCTACCAGCGCCGCGACAAGGTGGCCGTGATCAGCGTGCGCGGCAGCGCGGCCGAACTGGTCCTCCCGCCGACCTCCTCGGTCGACATCGCCGTGCGCCGCCTGGCCGGTCTGCGCACCGGTGGCAAGACCCCGCTCGCGGCGGGCCTGCTGAAGGCGCGCGAGGTGATCGCCCGCGAACACGTCCGCGACCCGCGCCGCCGCCCGATGCTGGTACTGCTGACCGACGGCCGCGCCACCGGTGGTGTCGATCCGCTGCCCCGCGCCCGCGCCACCGCGCGTCTGCTGGCCGGGGAGGGACACACCGCGATGGTCATCGACTGTGAACGCGGCATGATCCGGCTCGGCCTCGCCGCCGAGCTGGCCCGTGACCTGCGGGCCCGCTACCTGCGCCTGGACGAACTCACCGGCGACAGTGTCGCCGATGTCGTCCGGGCGACCGGCGCTCGCGCGGCCTGACCTGAGCGCCCGCACCCGGCGACCTGGGCGATCGACGGGGCGGCATCGGCCGGTCGCGCGTCGCCGCCGAGGATGTTCCCCGACGGTAGTGGGAGGGTCAGGCGGCCGGAGGACGCCCTGATAGAAATGGTGAGCGACAGTCGCGCGACCGGTCGACCGGTGCGCCGTCGGGTGCTCGAGGCACTGGCGCGGTCGTCCATCGACAGTGCGGTCCACCCGGGCCGCGGACCGGCGCGTCGGTGCCGAGAAGGAGGGGTCTTCGTGCCCAAGGGTGTTCCGGAAGTCGTGCCGGAGGACGGCCTCACGACACGGCAGCGACGCAACCAGCCGGTGCTGGCCGTCCACACGGGCCCGGGCAAGGGCAAGTCCACCGCCGCCTTCGGGATGGCGTTGCGGGCCTGGAACCAGGGCTTCGACGTGGCCGTGTTCCAGTTCGTCAAGAGCGCCAAGTGGAAGGTCGGCGAGGAAGCCGCGTTCCGCACGCTCGGCGAGGTGCACGAGCGGACCGGTGCCGGTGGCGCGGTCGAGTGGCACAAGATGGGCGAGGGCTGGTCGTGGACCCGTAAGCACGGCACCGAGGAAGATCACGCCGCCGCCGCACTGTCGGGCTGGCAGGAGATCTCGCGACGGCTCGCCGCCGAACAGCACCGCTTCTACGTACTCGACGAGTTCACCTACCCGCTCAAGTGGGGGTGGGTCGATGTCGACGAGGTCGTCGAGACGCTGACCAGCCGCCCCGGCAACCAGCACGTCGTCATCACCGGCCGCGACGCGCCGCAGGCCTTGATCGACGCCGCCGATCTGGTCACCGAGATGACCAAGGTGAAGCACCCGATGGACGCGGGCCGCAAAGGCCAGCGCGGGATCGAATGGTGACCGTCACCGTGACGGACGCGCCCCTGTCCGTCGCCCCCGCCCGGACCGGCGACGCGACGATGCCGAGCACGGGTTCCGGCCCGCGCGGCGTCGCGGTGAGCTGGTTCGGTTGCGGTCCTCGGTGCGGTGACGGCACGGGCGAGGTGCGGCGATGAGCGCGCCGGCCGTGGTGATCGCCGCCCCGGCATCCGGCAGCGGCAAGACGACTCTGGCCACCGGCCTGATCGGCGCGCTGCGCCGGGCGGGTCATCGGGTGGCGCCGTTCAAGGTCGGCCCCGATTACATCGACCCCGGCTATCACGGTCTCGCGGCCGGGCGGCCCGGCCGCAATCTGGATCCTGTTCTGGTGGGCGAGGATCGGGTGGTGCCGCTGTATCGGCACGGCGCGCACGGCTGCGATATCGCCGTCGTCGAAGGCGTGATGGGCCTGTTCGACGGTCGCATCGACGAGAACCGGACCGAGGCGGTCGCCGAAGGCTCCACCGCGCAGGTCGCGAGCCTGCTCGGGGCGCCGGTGGTGCTGGTCGTCGACGCGCGCGGACACTCCCAGAGCCTGGCCGCGCTGCTGCACGGCTTCGCCACCTACGACTCTTCGGTCCGGCTGGGCGGGGTGATCCTCAACCGGGTCGGCAGCGAACGCCATGAGCAGGTGCTGCGCGCGGCGTGCGATCGCGTCGGCATCCCGGTCCTCGGCGCGCTGCCGCGCATGGCCGAATTGGAAGTTCCCTCACGGCATCTGGGGCTGATTCCCGCCGTCGAGCACGGCACCGCCGCCACCGCAGCGGTCGACGCGATGACCGAACTCGTCGCGGCCCACATCGATCTCGCGGCGATCGTCGACCTCGCGGGCGGGTCGGTCCGAGGTCCGGCTTGGGACCCCGCGAGGGAACTGACCGCGGGCAGCGAAGCGCGGACAGGACCGACCGACGCGATCGTCGGCACCACCGGCAGCGGTCCGCTGATCGCGATGGCCGGGGGACCGGCGTTCACCTTCGGCTACGCCGAACATCGCGAGCTGCTGCTCGCGGCAGGCGCCCAGGTGGTCGTCTTCGATCCGCTGACCGACGAACTCCCCTCCGGTACAGCGGGATTGGTGCTGCCCGGGGGTTTTCCCGAGGAGCATGCGGGCGCCCTGTCGGCCAACGAGAAGTTACGCGCGGCGATCGCCGAAGGCGCCGCCCGCGACCTGCCGATCCACGCCGAATGCGCGGGCCTGCTCTACCTCACCCGCTCCCTCGACGGCCATCCGATGGCCGGCGTCATCGACGCCGACGCCGAATTCGGCCCCCGCCTGACCCTCGGCTACCGCGACGCCGTCGCCCTGCACGACTCCACTCTCTGGCAGGCAGGCACCCGCGTCCGTGGCCACGAATTCCACCGCACTCGTCTCACCCGGGTCGGCCCGGAGAACGCCGCCTGGGGCTGGCGCACCACGGCTTCGGTCACCGAGGGCGCGGTGATCCGGCAGGTCCACGCCTCGTACCTGCACACCCACCCCGCCGGAAACCCGGCCGCCATCACCCGATTCGTCGCTGCCGCACGTCGATTCGATCGATGACGGCGAAGCGATGGACAGCGCCGACGCGATGATCGAGCAGACGGCGGGCAGGGGCGCGGTGATCGTCGGGCTCGGCGTCCGACCTGGTACCGACGCGGAAAAGATCACTCGTGCGGTCGAATCGGTCGTCGCGGGGTCCGCCGCCGTGACCTGCCTGGCGACGATCGACCGTCGAGCGGCCGATCCCGGGGTCCGCGCGGCCGCGGCGGCGCTCGGTGTGCCGGTGGTCGCGTTCGGCGCCGAGCAGCTGGCCGAGGTCGAGACGCCGACTCGCTCCACTCGGACGGCGCGGGCCGTCGGCACGGCCTCGGTCGCGGAGGCGGCGGCATTGCTCGCGGGCAGGGGCGAACTGTTGTGCGGGCGAACCGTTGTGGACGGCGTCGTAGTCGCCGTCGCGACGGTGGGGGCGAGCGACTCGGATTAATTCGCTGGGCAAGATCACCTCCGCCCCGTACCGTCATCTCCAGCAGCAGCACGGCGGACCGGATCCGGTCGGTTACCTTCAGATGGGGATGTCGCGGGTTCGAATCCCGTCCACCACCGCGCGGTGGTGGTAGCTCAGTTCGGTAGAGCGCCTTCCGGTCGGGACACACACGTCCGCTGTGCGGCTGCGGTGCACAGGAGCAGGACGGACCGGATTCGGTCGGTTATCTGGCGAGGACTCACAGTCCAGCAGGTTCGAGCCCTGCGGCGGAAAGCGATTTCCGTTTCCCGGCCGAGACACCCATGTCCGTCCGCTTCGCGCATCGTCACACGCCCCGGTGGGTCCCGGGGCCGAAACCGCAACGCCGGTCGCTGTATCGGAGGGGGAACAATGAACATTCTGTCGCGATTTTCGCGTCGCAGCACGCCGCAGACCAGTCCTGCCGATGCCCGGCAGGTCGTCAACGCCGCGGGCGGCTACGTCTTCGAGATCACCCCGCAGGCCCGGGTGCGCCGATTCCTCACCCTCGGAACGGAATCCGGAACCTACTACGTCAGCGCCGCCGCGCTGACCGCCGACAATGCCGAGTTCATCGCCGCGTACGCCGCCGAGCACACCGCCGACCTGGTGCGTGAGATCGTCGAGATCTCCACCGGCGGGCGTGCCCCGCGACCGAACCCGGCCCTGTTCGCGTTGGCGGCCGCCGCCGCGCTCGGTGATGTCGACGGTCGCCGGGCCGCGCTCGCGGCGCTGCCGCTGGTCGCGCGCACCGGCACCCATCTGTTCCTGTTCGCCGGCTACGCCGAGCAGTTCCGCGGCTGGGGTCGCGGCCTGTCCCGCGCGGTCGCGAACTGGTACCTGGACAAGCCGGTCGGTGACCTGGCGTTTCAGGTCGTGAAGTACCGGCAGCGTGAAGGCTGGTCGCACCGCGACCTGCTGCGCCTGTCGCACCCGGCGACCACCGAGGACGAGCGGCGCAGGCTGTTCGACTGGATCTGTGGCCGCACCCCGGACCTCGACGGCCTCGACCTGGTCGACGGTTTCCAGCGCGCGCAGTCCGCACCGGTCGAGCAGGTACCCGAGCTGGTCCGTGCGTACCGGCTGAGCTGGGAGATGCTGCCCGACGCCGCGCTGAACACACCCGAGGTGTGGGAGGCGTTGCTGGACAACGGCATTCCGCAGACGGCGCTGCTGCGTCAGCTGCCGCGCCTGACCCGGCTCGGCCTGCTGGCTCCGCTCGGTCCGCGCACCGCGGCGATCTGCGCGCAGCTCGGCGACCCGGAGCGGCTGCGCAAGGCACGCGTGCACCCGGTCGCGGTGCTGATCGCGCTGCGCACCTACGCGTCCGGGCGTTCGGCACGTGGCGCCGGTACCTGGACGCCGTCGGCACCGGTGGTGGACGCGCTCGACGCGGCCTTCTACGCGGCGTTCGAGACGGTGCGCCCGACCGGTCTGCGGCACCTGCTGGCGCTGGACGTGTCCGGGTCGATGACGTCGCCGATCGCCGGGCTACCGCTCTCGGCGCGCGAGGCCTCGGCCGCGCTCGCCCTGGTCACGGCCCGGACCGAGGAGCGGCACCAGATCGTCGGGTTCACCGCGACGGGCACCCGCTGGCAGGGGGCACGCAACCTGTCCCCGCTGGCCATCTCGCCGCGGCAGCGCCTCGACGACGCCGTGCGCGCGGTGTCGGGTCTGCCCTTCGGCGGGACCGACTGCTCGATGCCGATCCTGCACGCGCTGGAGCAGGGCATCGAGGTGGACGTGTTCTCGGTGTACACCGACAACGAGACGTGGGCGGGCTCGGTGCACCCGCACCAGGCGCTGGCCCGCTACCGCCGCGAGGTGAACCCGCGGGCCAAGCTCGTGGTGGTCGGCATGACCGCGACGAGGTTCAGCATCGCCGATCCCGACGACGCGGGCATGCTCGACGTCGCGGGCTTCGACGCCGCCGTGCCGTCGCTGCTGGCCGACTTCGCCACGGCCGCCTAGGAAATCGCCGACCGCCGCGACCTCGTTGTCGCGGCGGCGGCTTTCCTCTCGCGAGGTCGGGTCGTCAGGGGGCGACCGAGGACCAATCCGCGAAACCGGTGGGGTCGTGGCGGCCCATCGAGGCGTGCTCGAACAGGCCCCAGCCCTCGGCGTCGCCGCAGCGGGCGTAGCCGATGTGGTCGATCACGCCGTAGGGGGTGCGGGCGATGATCGCCGGGTCGGTGAGGTCGTAGGAACTCGACAGCGACCAGTCCCGGCCCATCCAGCGGCCGTGGGTCCAGTCGGGGTCGGGTCCGTAACCGCAGCCGACGTGCAGGGCGATACCGGGCCGGGACTCGATCTCGACCTCGAGCGGCTTGCCGTCGGGGGTGGTCATGTCCAGGCGCACCGACTTCGGGTGCCGGGTGCCCGGCTCGTAGGTCCAGTGCATCCGTGGCCAGCCCAGCTGTTCCTTGCGGCCGTCGTGCCAGATCCGGACCGCGTTGTTGAGCGTGCGGGTGCCGTCGGGCTCTTCCTGCACGATCACCACGATGGCGAACTCGTCGAAGCGCAGCGGCGCGTACAACCACCAGAACCCGCCCGCGCCCTCGGCCGCGGCGCGCCCTGGCGGCTCCGGCTCGCCCGAGGGCCGGATGCCCCAGGAGCGGTCGCGACTGCCGGTCCACGCCGCCGGGTCGACGGTGATGTCGCGCCCGTCGACGGCGAGCGTGCCCGCCCAGGAACCCAGCTGGGCGAACCGGGAGGCCTCGATGATCGGCCGGGTGCCGGACAGGATCAGGTGCGGCTGCTCCTGCACCGCCGGGTGCGCGCCGGTCCAGGTGAGGTCGAAGCCGAGGTCCTCGTGCTCGCACACCACCCGCAACTGCCGCAGCGGCTCGATCACCTCGATCCGGTAGCCGCCCACCGCTGTGGTCAGATCGCGCGAGGTGAGCGCGTCGGAGAAGCGCACGCTGCGCTGGGTGTCACCGTGGCGCACCGTCGCGAACGCGTCGACCACACCGAGGTTCGGGTAGACGCCGAACCCGGTGATCAGCATCGCGTCGCCGGCGGGGTCGAAGGCGTTGAAGTAGTAGCGGTCGTAGAAGTTGCGGTCGCTGGTGGCCACCCTGGCCAGCGACAGCGGGGTCTGGTGGACCGGGTATTCGTCCAGGGGGACGGGCATGATCGCGTTCATGGTCGTGTCTCCTTCTCAGTCCCACTCGTAGGTGCCGTCGAGCAGAGCCTCGAGGCTGAGCCGGTGCATCACGTAGTCGTCGAGCTCGGCGGGCACGGTGTCCTCACCGAAGTGGATCATCCGCCGCTTGATCCGGGCCATCACGATCGCGTGCCGCAGCGCGGCGTAGATGATGTAGAAGTCCAGATCGCGGACCGTATGTCCGGTCAGCTCTTCGTATTTCGCGACCACCGCGTCCTTGCGCAGGAAATCGGGCAGGCCGGGCTGATCGAAGCGGGTGGCGATGTCCTGGAAGAAGCGGTGGATGAAGATCACCCAGCCCAGGTCGAGTTCGCGCGGGCCGAACGTGGCCATCTCCCAGTCCAGCACCGCGGCGGGGGTGAACCCGTCGAACAGGATGTTGCCGGGGCGGGCGTCGCCCCAGTTCAGCACCTCGGGGCCGGTCTCGGCGGGCCAGTTGGCCTCGAGCCACTCGAAGGTCCGCTCGATCAGCGGGATCTCGACGCCGTCGTCGGTCAGCGCCCACCGGTACCAGGCGCGCTGGGCCTCGAAGTGCCTGCGCAGCGCCGGACCCTCGCCGTCGAGGCGCGGGAAGCGACGGGCGATGTCGTCGATGGCGTGGATGCGGGCGATCACGTCGACGGTCGCGTCGGCGATCCGCGCGCGTTCCTCCACAGTCGCGTCGAACACCCAGCCGAAGAAGACGTACGGCGGGTTGTCCGCGGGCGCGCGTCCGTCGACCTTCTCCATCACCAGGAACGGCGAACCGAACACCGATTCGTCGAGTTCGAGCCAGCGCAGCACCGGCACGGCGACGTCCGAGGCCGCGCCGACGCCCGCCATCACCTCGTACTGCATCGGCAGGTCATAGGAATCGAAGACCGGGAAGGAGCCGTCCTCGGGTGCCATCCGCAGCACGAACGAGCCGCTCTCGACGACCCCGCCGACCGACCATTCGGCGTCGAACAGGATGGTCGTGCTCGACATGCCGCCGGTGGCGGGCTTGCTCGGATTGCCGACCTTCGGCGGTACGTCGGCGCCGACCTTGCCGGCCAGCCACTGCGACAACTGCTCGGCGAGCTCGTCGAGGTCGCGCTCGGTGACCGTGAGCGACTGTTGCGCGGTGGGATCCGGATCGTCGGACATCTATGAGTACCCCTGTCGGCGAGATGGAACACGTTCGATACCGGCGTACCGGACGGCCGACGGGAATGTAAGCCGTCAGTCGGTGAGTGAGATTCAGGGTTGACACGGTAAAGATGGGGGTTTTCCCGGACGCGCTCGTCCACGACACCAGTTAGCTTCGGTAGCAATCGAACTCGACGAGGAGGCAACGGTGACCGCCGTGACCACGCAGCGCGCCCACGACGCGATCGCGAGCCCGCCGCCACCGCCGCCGATCTGGCATCCGGTGACGCGGCTCGCCTTCCGGTTCAGCGTCGCCTATCTGGGTCTGTTCTGCCTGTGGATGGCGCAGATCACCTTCGTCTTCCTCGGGGTGTTCGCGCTGCACCTGCCCGAGGACGCCGTCGCCTGGCAGATGCTCTCACTGGCCCCGGTGAGCCGCTGGATCGGCGAGCACGTGTTCGGGGTCGAGGCGGAGCTGGTCATGAACGGCAGCGGCGACCAGGCCGCGATCTGGATCCAGTGCGGGCTGGTGCTGGTGGCCGCGATCCTGGTCACGGTGGTCTGGTCGGTGCTCGACCGGCGCAGGCGCGCCTATCCGCGGATGGCGAGCTGGTTCCTCACCCTGCTGCGGCTGTGCGTCGGCGGGCAGATGCTGTTCTACGGGTTCGCCAAGCTCATCCCGACCCAGATGCCCGAGCCCGCGCTCACCACCTTGCTCACCCGCGTCGGTGACCTGAGCCCGATGTCGATGCTGTGGACCCAGGTCGGCTCGTCCCCGGCCTACGAGATATCGCTGGGTGCGGCCGAGGTGCTCGCCGGGTTGCTGCTGTTCTGGCCGCGCACGGCCACCCTCGGCGCGATGCTCAGCGTGATCAGCATGGCGCAGGTGTTCCTGCTGAACCTCACCTTCGACGTGCCGGTGAAGATGCTGTCCGGGCATCTGCTGCTGATGAGCCTGGTGCTGCTGGCGCCGCAGGCCCGGCGACTGGCGAATGTGCTCGTGCTGGAACGTGATTCGGGACCTCTCGGCCAGCCGCCGCTGTTCGGCTCGGCGCGGGCGAACCGGTGGGCGAGCGTCGTGCAGATCGCGACGGGCCTGTGGATCGTCGCCGGCTGCCTCTACCTCGGGGAGAAGTCCTGGGACGAATACGGCGGTGGCGCACCGAAACCCGAGCTCTACGGGATCTGGGAGGTCACCGAGTTCACCGCCGAGGCGACCCCGGTGCCGCCGCTGACCACCGATCCGGTGCGCTGGCAGCGTTTGATCGTCGACGCGGGCTCGGCGGGCTATCAGCGGATGGACGACTCGATCGTGCCGGTGGTCGCCGCTTTCGACCCCGAGGCGCACACGATGACCCTCACCGCCGCGCCGTCGGCACCGGGCGAAACGCCCACGGCGGTCACCACCTTCACGGTCGACCGGCCCGCCGACGACCGGCTGACGCTGCGCGGCGAGCTCGACGGCAAGCCGGTGACGGTCACCCTCACCCGGCTGGATCTCGACAGCTTCCCGTTGCGCGGCACCGACTTCCGCTGGGTGCAGAACAACCCGTATGCCGGCGGCTGAGATCAGCCGGTGAAAGTGCCGGTCTGATTGCGCCAGTGCGGTGACGGCGCGAACAGCGCGCCGGAGCCGGAGACGAAGGCCGCCGCGGCGCGGGCATCGCCGCGCAGCCGCGCGGCCAGCCACGCCGTCGGATAGCCGAGGAAGCCGTACACGCCGGTGCCACAGGCGAGCTGGTTGTCCGCGCAGCCGGGATCGCCCTGAATATCGTTGTGGTCGGCGCCCTCGAGCGTCGCCCACACCTTCGGCACGGTGAGCGCGTCGTAGTAGGCGCGGTGGGACTGGACGCCGACGACCTCGACCGGCAGCGACTGCTCCGACGGGGAGATCAGGGTGTCGGCCGAGCCGTTGATCAGGAACACCGAGCCGGTATCGATCGCGGCCGGATCGGTGCAGCTGAGGGCATCCGAGCACAGGCCGGTGCGGGGCAGTTCGACGGTGATCGCGGTGCGGATCGCCCCACCGGCGCGCCGCATCGCGTTGAGGGCACCGGACGCGCCCTGGGAATGACCCACCACGCCCACCGCCGTGTGGTCGAGCCGCCCGGCGAAAACGCTGGTCGGATCGGCGGATTCGGCGATCAGGCGGTCGAGTGAGGCGAGGATGTCGATACCGGAACCGGTGTACTGGTTCTGCGTGGCGATCACCACGAATCCCCACGACGCGAAGTGCCGCAGCAGGCGCCGGTACTGGGTGGGCACCGCCTGCGTGCCGTCACCGAACAGCACGATCGGATGGCCGGTGCCGAGCTCGCTCGGATACCACAGGTCGAACGCGGCACCGGTGGTGTCGCAACACAGTTCGCCGATCCGCTCGGTCACGGCGAACGGGCCAGGCGCGGCGTAGTGCGCTTCGACACCGGCCGCGGGCTCGTAGGTCGGGGCGGCGACGGCGGGCCCCGGTCCGGCCAGCAGAAGGGCGGCGATGATCGGGACGAGGCGGGACCAGGCGGGCATGGGTCGCGAGTGTACGGGGCGCACCGGTCAGGTCAGTGTGATGGCGTCCAGGCGCACGCGCAGGAAGTCGGCCCGGCGCAGACTCTCGTCCACCTCGCGCCGCACCGCGGCGGCCGCGGCACCGCCGGTGCGCCAGCGGGCCAGATCGACCGAGGCGATGGCGCCGCTCATGCCGGCGTCTCCCTGGTCGGTGCGTCGGCGCCGCCGATGTCCTCGAACCACAGGTCGGGGCGGTCGGCGATGAACGCGGTCATCAGCGCCACACACCGCGGATCGTCGAGGACGAGCACCCGTACGCCGTGGTCGGCGAGCCAGTCGTGGCCGCCGTGGAAGGTGCGCGCCTCGCCGATGATCACGGTGCCGATGCCGAACTGGCGGACCAGGCCGCTGCAATACCAGCACGGCGACAGGGTGGTCACCATGATCGTGGAGCGGTAGTCGCGGCGACGCCCCGCGGCGCGGAAGGCGTCGGTCTCGGCGTGCGCGCTCGGGTCGTCGTTCTGGACCCGGCGATTGTGGCCGCGTCCGAGCAGCGTGCCGTCGGCGTCGAACAGCGCGGCGCCGATGGGGACACCGCCCTCGGCCCGCCCGCGCAGGGCTTCGTCGTAGGCCACGGCGAGAAGTGCGTCCGGCTCGGTCATGGTCTCCACTGTCGCGCCACGGGGACCCCACGGCAACGCGGGCGCGCCGACGGCGGGCGATCGCGGCGGCGGTGTCGGCGGGCCCGTTCGGCGGGCGGCGAGCCAGGAACTAGGCTGGGACACTGTGCCGAACACGTCTGACACCGCATCGACCCCGCCCGCAGGCGACCCGAACTACCTGGTCGGGCTCGATCTGCGCGGACGCAGAGTAGTCGTGGTCGGCGGCGGCACCGTCGCCCAGCGCCGCCTCGGCCTGCTGGTGGCCGCGGGCGCCGACGTCCACGTGATCAGCAAGGCGGTCACGCCGGCCGTCGAGGGCATGGCGACCGCCGGTCAGATCACCGTCGAGCTGCGTGCCTACGCCGACGGCGACCTCGACGCGGCCTGGTACGCGATGGCCTGCACCGACGAACCCGAGACCAATGCCGCGGTGGTCGCCGAGGCGACCGCGAAGCGGATCTTCTGCGTGCGCGCCGATGTCGCCCGTGACGGCACCGCCGTCACCCCCGCCACCGCCCGCTACGACGGGCTGACCCTCGGCGTGCTGGCCGGTGGCGCGCACCGGCGCTCGGCCGCCGTGCGCAACGGCCTGCTCGAGGCGCTGCAATCCGGTGTGGTGACCGACGATTCGGAGCCGGTGACCCCCGGCGTCGCCCTGGTCGGCGGCGGACCGGGCGACCCGGACCTGATCACCGTGCGCGGCCGCAGGCTGCTCGCCCGCGCCGATCTGGTCGTCGCCGATCGGCTCGCGCCGCCGGAACTGCTGGCCGAGCTGGGACCGCACGTCGAGGTGATCGACGCGGCGAAGATCCCCTACGGCCGCTCGATGGCGCAGGAGGCGATCAATCTGGCCCTGGTCGAAGGGGCCAAGGCGGGCAAGTTCGTCGTCCGGCTCAAGGGCGGCGACCCGTACGTGTTCGGCCGCGGGTACGAGGAGCTCGAAGCCTGTGCCGAGGCCGGGATCCCGGTGACCGTGGTGCCCGGCATCACCAGCCCGATCTCGGTGCCCGGCGCCGCGGGCATCCCGGTGACCCACCGGGGCGTGACCCACGAGTTCGTCGTGGTCAGCGGGCACGTCGCCCCCGATCACCCCGATTCGCTGGTCGACTGGGCGGCGCTGGCCAAGCTGCGCGGCACCCTCGTGCTGATGATGGCCGTGGAGCGGATCGACAAGTTCGCCGACGCGCTGCTGGCCGGTGGCCGCCCGGCCGAGACGCCCGCCGCGGTCATCCAGGAGGGCACGCTGCGCACCCAGCGGGTGGTACGGGCTGATCTGGGCACGGTCGCCGAGAAGGTCAAGTCCGAGGGCATCCGGCCGCCGGCGATCATCGTCATCGGCCCGACCGCGGGTTTCGGGCTGGACTAGCTTCGCGGGCCGCGCACCCGTGCGTTGCCGCCGCGCCAATTACACTGCCTCGTTGTGCTCGATAAACCCGCTGCGACGATGCAGTATCCGGTGACGAAGCGGGCCTTCGGCCTCGCCATCCTCGTACTGAGCGGCCTGCAGCTCATGGTCGTGCTCGACGGCACCGTCGTGATCTTCGCCCTGCCGCGCCTGCAGGAGGAGATGGGGCTGTCCAGCTCGGGCAGCGCGTGGACGGTGACCTCCTACGGCCTGACCTTCGCCGGGCTGATGCTGCTCGGCGGCAGGCTCGGTGACGCGTTCGGCCGCAAGCGCATGCTGATCTACGGCGTCGGCCTGTTCACCGCGGCCTCGCTCGCCTGCGGCCTGGCCACCGGCGAGGCGATGCTGCTGATCTCGCGCGCCTTCCAGGGCGCCGGTGCCGCGATCGCGGCACCGACCGCGTTCGCGCTGGTGGCCACCACCTTCGCGCCGGGGCCCGCCCGCAACCAGGCGATCGCGATCGTCGGGTCCATGGCGGGTATCGGCTCGGTCGGCGGCCTGGTCGTCGGCGGTGCGCTCACCGAGTTCTCCTGGCGCTGGATCTTCCTGATCAATGTGCCGATCGGCGCGCTGATCGTGCTCGGCGCGGTCTACAAGCTCACCGACACCGCCCACCACCGCACCCCGCTCGACATCAAGGGCGCCATCCTGGGCACACTCGCCTGCGCGACGATCGTGTTCGGCGCGACCGAGGGCCCGGCGATGGGCTGGACCAGTCCGCTCATCCTCGGCTCGCTGATCGGCGGTTTCGCGCTGCTGGTGGTCTTCGTGCTCACCGAGCGCCGCGAGGCCGATCCGCTGCTGCCGTGGTCGCTGTTCGACAGCCGCGACCGGGTCGCCACCTTCGCGCTGATCTTCCTGGCGGGCGCGGTGCTCGGCGCGATGACGTTCTTCGTGGCCCAGCTGTTGCAGAACGTGCTCGGCTACAGCCCGTTGCAGGCCGGTGTCGCCTCGATCCCGTTCACCATCGGCATCGGTGTCGGCGGCGCGGTGGCGTCGAAGGCGGCGCTGGTGATCGCGCCGCGCTGGCTGCTGTCGGCGGCGGCGGTCGTGCTGGCCTGCGGGCTGCTGTTCGGGTCGACGCTGGACCGGCACGTGCAGTACCTGCCGACCCTGCTGGCGCTGCTGCTGGTGATCGGCTTCGGCGTCGGCGTCGCCATGGTGCTGGCGCCGCTGTGCGTGCTGGTCGGGGTGCCGTCGTCGAACATCGGCCCGCTCTCGGCGGTCGGGCAGATGTTCATGAACCTGGCGACCCCGATCGCGATCGGCCTGCTCAGCCCGATCGCCGCCTCGCGCACCCTGTCCCTGGGCGGGCGCGACGGCCGGGCCGCGGACATGACCACGGCCGAGATCGACGCGCTCAACAGCGGTTACACCCTGGTGCTGCTGTGCTGCGCCGGTCTGGCGGTGCTCGCCGCACTGGTCGCGCTGACGTTGCGGTTCACCCCGCAGCAGCTGGTCCAGGCCCAGCACGCCCAGGACGAGGCCCAGCGCGCCTGAGACCGCCGGGCCCCGGTCCGCTCAGAGGCGACCGGCGACCCGGCGCGGGGTGATCCGCACGATCACCCGCTCCGCGTCGTCGACGGAGGCCGGGTTGAACTCGCGGTAGGGCTTGCCGGTGTACTTGAGCGACATCTCGTCGGGCAGCGCGCGCTCCGGATCCGGGATGGTGGTGGCCGTGCCCCGGATCTCGGCGTAGAGGAACGGCCGCTCCGGCGGGTTCACCATCACCGTGATCCGCGGGTCGCGCACGAGGTTCTTGGCCTGCTGCCGCGCGACGGTGGTGGAGAACAGCAGCTCGTCGCCCTCGCGCTTGATCCAGACGACGGTCAGATGCGGGTGCCCGTTCGCGCCGACCGTGGCGACGGTCGCGTAGACCTTCTCCTCGTCCAGATACGACTTCAGTTCGTCGGAAAGCACTGCGGTATCAGTCACGCTCCGGGACAACGCGTCCCGCGGCGGGCGCATTCCGCCCGCCGCGAAACGGCCGGTCCTACGGCGCGTCGACGGTGTGCGCGTCGGCGATGGTGAGCGCCTGGTCGAGAATCGCCAGCCCCTCTTTGACCTCGGACTCGGTGATCACGCACGGCGGCACCACGTGCAGCCGGTTGAAGTTCACGAATGTCAGCAGTCCGCCGCGCCGACAGGCGGCGACGAGTTCGGTCATCGCGGGACTGGTGCCGCCGTAGGGGGCCAGGGGTTCCCTGGTGGCACGGTCGCGCACCAGCTCGAGCGCCCAGAACACCCCGAGCCCGCGTACCTCACCGATGCTCGGATGCCGCTGCGCGAGTTCCCGCAGCCCCGGCCCGATGACCCGCGCGCCGATCTCGGCCGCGTTCTCCACGATCCGCTCCTCGCGCATCGCGGTGATCGTGGCCACCGCCGCCGCGGTCGCCAGCGGATGACCCGAATAGGTGAGCCCGCCCGGGTACGGCCGGTCGGCGAAGGTCGCCGCGATGGCGGCGCTGATCGCGACGCCGCCCAGCGGCACGTAGCCGGAGTTCACGCCTTTGGCGAAGGTGATCAGATCCGGCACGACCTCGAAATTGTCGATGGCGAACCATTTTCCGGTGCGGCCGAAGCCCGCCATCACCTCGTCGGCGATGAACACGATGCCGTGCCGGTCGCACAGCTCCCGCACGCCGCGCATGTACTCGGTGGTCGGCACCATGATGCCCGCGGTGCCCGGCACCGATTCCAGCACGATCGCCGCGATCGTGGCCGGACCCTCCATCGCGATGGTGCGCTCGAGATGCTCGAGGGCGCGCTGGGTCTCCTGTGCTTCGTCGCTCGCGTGGAACTCCGAGCGGTACAGGAACGGGCCGAAGAAGTGCACCACCCCGCTGGTGCCGTGGTCGTTGGGCCAGCGCCGCGGGTCACCGGTGACATTGACCGCCGTCTCGGTGCCGCCGTGATAGGAGCGGTACCGCGCGAGCACTTTCGGCCGTCCGGTGTGCAGGCGCGCCATCCGGATGGCGTGCTCGACCGCGTCGGCGCCGCCGTTGGTGAAGAAGATCTTGTCCAGGTCCCCCGGCGTGAGCTCGCTGATCAGCCGGGCCGCCTCGGACCGGGCGGCATTGGCGAAGGCCGGGCCGACCGTGCACAGTTCGGCCGCCTGCGCGGCGATCGCGGCGACCACCTTCGGATGCTGGTGCCCGATATTGGTGTTCACCATCATCGAGGAGAAGTCGAGCAGCCGGTTGCCCTCGCCGTCCCACACGTAGCAGCCCTCGGCGGCGGTGAGGACGATCGGCGACACCTGGGCCTGCGCCGACCAGGAATGGAAGACGTGGCGGCGATCGAGTTCGTAGGCGCGGGCGGCCTCGTCGGAAAGCGTCATCGACAATGCTCCTGTCCGGTCACTTGTTCTGCGGGAAGCCGAGTTCCAGCCCGCCGTGGCTGGGGTCGAGCCAGCGGGTGGTGATCGCCTTGGTGCGGGTGAAGAAGTGCACGCCGTCGGTGCCGTGCGCGTGCGAGTCGCCGAACAGCGAGTTCTTCCAGCCGCCGAAACTGTAGTAGGCGAGGGGAACCGGGATCGGGACGTTGACCCCGACCATGCCCACCTCCACCTCGTGGTGGAACCGTCGCGCCGCGCCGCCGTCGTTGGTGAACACGGCGGTGCCGTTGCCGTAGCGGTTGGCGTTGATCAACGCCACCGCCTCCTCGTAGGTACCGACCCGCACGACCGAGAGCACCGGTCCGAAGATCTCGTCGGTGTACACGCTCATCGACGGCGTGACCCCGTCGAGAACGGTAGGCCCGAGCCAGAATCCGTCCGGCGCGCCTTCGACGATCAGCGGACGGCCGTCGAGCACCACCCGGGCGCCCGCGTTCTCGCCGGCGTCGATGTACTCCGCGACGCGATCGCGGTGGGCCCGGGTGATCAGCGGACCCATGTCGGCGCCGGAGGTCCCGGCCCCGGTGACGATGGTCGACGCGCGCTCGGCGATCTTGGTGACCAGCTCGTCGGCGACCCCGCCGACCGCGACTACCACGCTGATCGCCATGCACCGCTCACCCGCCGAGCCGAAGCCCGCGTTGACCGCGGCATCGGCGGCCAGGTCCAGATCGGCGTCGGGCAGCACCACCATGTGGTTCTTCGCCCCGCCGAGGGCCTGCACCCGCTTGCCCGCCGCGGTGCCGCGCTGGAAGACGTACTTGGCGATCGGGGTGGAGCCGACGAACGAGACCGCCTTGATGCCGGGGTTGTCGAGTAGTTCGTCCACGGCCACCTTGTCGCCCTGCACGACATTGAACACACCGTCGGGCAGCCCGGCCTCCTGCCACAGCCGCGCCAGCCACAGTGCCGCCGACGGGTCCTTCTCGCTGGGCTTGAGCACCACGGTGTTGCCCGCGCCGATGGCCAGCGGGAAGAACCACATCGGCACCATGGCCGGGAAATTGAACGGCGAGATGATCGCGACCGGGCCCAGTGGCTGGCGCACGGAATGGATGTCGACCTCGGTCGAGGCGTTCTCGGTGAACGAGCCCTTGAGCAGATGCGGGATGCCACAGGCGAATTCGACGACTTCCAGGCCGCGGGTGACCTCGCCGAGCGCGTCGGCGGCCACCTTGCCGTGCTCGGCGGTGATGATCGCCGCCAGCTCCTCCTTGCGCTCGGCGAGCAGCTCGCGGAACCGGAACAGCACCTGGGTGCGGCGGGTCAGCGAGGTATCGCGCCAGGTCGCGAAGGCCACGGTCGCGGCGTCGATCGCCGCGCGGGTGTCGGCCACGTTCGCCAGGGCCACCTCGCCGGTGACCGCGCCCGTCGCCGGATCGGTGACCGGGGCGATCGCCTCGCTGGTGCCGGTGACGGACTTGCCGTCGATCCAGTGGCCGATGGACTGCATGGAGACCTCGTTTCGCCGGGAACGGTGGTGCTTCCACCCTGGTCCATCCCCACCCGCGCGAGGGCCGACGATCTGTACGGAGTCGCGGCATTCGTATTACGATTCGTCGGTGTTGTTGACCGTGGCCGATGTGCTCGCCACGCCGGTGGTCCAGGCAGGTCAGCCCGAGGTGATCTGCGGGGCCCACCTGGACCGGCCGGTGCGCTGGGTGCACGTCAGCGACCTGGCCGAGGTCGCCGACGTGCTGGTCGGCGCGGAATTGATCCTGACCACCGGGCAGGCGCTGGCCGCGCCGGAGCCGGCGCGCGTGGCCTACCTGCGCTCGTTGGCCGCGGCCGGGGTCGCGGGCCTGGTGGTGGAACTGGGCAGCTATGTGAGCGAGCTGGGCCCGGTCGTCGCGGCCACGGCCGCCGACCTCGGGCTGCCGGTGATCGTGCTGCACCGGGTGACCCGCTTCGTCGAGATCACCGAGGCCGTCCATCGCGCGATCGTCGCCGACCAGTACGCCGAGCTCGAGTTCGCCCGGACCGTGCACGAGACCTTCACCGAACTCAGTGTGCGCCGGGCCGCGCTCGCCGAGATCGTGCGCACCGTGGCGACCATGCTCGACGCGTCGGTCGTGCTGGAGGACCTGGCCCACCGGGTACTGGCCGCGACCGCCCGGCACACCACCTCCTCGGCGCTGCTGGAGAACTGGGAGGCGACCTCGCGACTGCTGCCCGGCGGCGAGGGCGTGGTCGACGTCGGCCCGCAGATGCAGCGCTGGGGCAGGCTGATCCTGCGCGCGGACCACGGACCGACACCGCGCGCGCGGATGGTGCTCGAGCGCGCGGCACAGACCCTGACCCTGCACCGGATGATCGACAAGGACCGGTTCGGTCTGCACCGCCGGGCCCAGACCGGCCTGATCGCCGACCTCGTCGAGGGCAGGGTCGGCGACGAGCGCGACGCGCAGGCGCGGGCGGCCGCGCTCGGGCTGCACCGGCATGCCCGCTACGTGCCCCTGTCCATCGAGATCGACGCCGTCGCCGACCCGGATCCGGTGGCGGCGCAACGGCGCAGCGCGGCGGTGGTCGAGGCGGTGACCCACGGGCTCGGCCTCGTCGGCGCCTCGGCGCTCAGTGCCACCGAGCACCGGCCCGGGCCGCGTGGTGCGGGCGCGCGATCACTCGCGATCGACGGGGAACGGGTCGCGATGATCCTGGCCCTCGCCCGGGGCGCTGTCGTCGACGAGCGGCTCGCCACGGTGTGCGCGGCTGTGCTCACCGAGGTGCGCCGGGTCGACGGTGTCCGGCGCGCGGTGATCGGCGTCGGCGCCGACTCCGACTCCCTGCTCGACACCGCGAGCGGACTCGCCGACGCCACGGAGGTCGCCACCGTCGCGGCCTCGATGCGCGCCGCGCCCACCCGGATGTTCTTCCGCAGCGCGGATATTCGGCTGCGCGGCCTGCTCTCGCTGATCCGCGACGACCCCCGGGTGCAGAGTTTCGCCGAGACCGAACTGAGCGCCCTGCTGCGCCACGACATCCGGCACGGCAGCGATCTGACCGCCACCCTGCGCCGCTTTCTCGACCTGGCGGGCAACAAGACCGAGCTCGCCAAGGCGCTCGCCATCAGCAGGCCGACGCTCTACGACCGGCTCGCCCGGATCGAGCGCATCCTCGCCGTCGATCTCGACGACGGCGAGTCCCGGACCTCGCTGCACACCGCGCTACTGGTCCGCGAACTCACCGGCGGCGGCGACCCGCGGTAGGCCATCGTGCCGATCTCACAGGAAATCGGGGTTGTCGGCGAGCGGGAGTCCGCCGACACTGGAGCCCATGACGTTGTCGTCGCTGGATCTTCTCGACCGCTGGACCGCTCTGGCCGGACCGGACTCCGTTCCTCTCGGAGCCGGGATCATCGCCCGCTACAGCGAACCCCATCGCCACTATCACACCGCCGAGCATCTGCGCGCGATGCTGCGCGCGATCGACGAATGGGCCGACAGCGCAGCCGATATCGACGCGGTGCGCTACGCCGCGTTCTTCCACGACGCGATCTACGCCGTCGACCGCGCCGACAACGAGGAACGCAGCGCCGACCTGGCCCGCGATGTCCTCGAATCCCTGGGCGCCGCAAGGCCGTTGGTGGACGAGGTGGTCCGGCTGGTCCTGCTCACCCGCGGTCACGACGCCGAGGCGGGCGACACCAACGGCGCGGTGCTCTGCGATGCCGACCTGGTCGTCCTCGGCGGCGATCCGGCGAGTTACGCCGCCTACGCGACCGCCGTGCGCACCGAGTACGCGCACGTCCCCGACGACCTGTTCCGCGCCGGTCGCGCCGCGGTGCTGCGCTCGATCGCGAATCAGCCTGTGCTGTACCGGACTCCGGCGGCCCGCGCCCGCTACGAGGAGCGGGCGCGCGCGAATCTGGCGGCGGAGCTGGCCCAGCTCACCGAGTGAACTCGGCTCAGCGGTGCAGGGCGCCGCTGGATTCGATGGCGGCGGTGAGCAGTTCGGCCACGCCGCGCTGCCCGGCCAGGGTGGGGTGATAGGGGAGCAGGGTCTGATCGGCCACCAGCGGGTCGAACCAGCGTACGGCCGGATCGGCGCACATGCCGAGGGCGGGCGAGGCGGCGATGGTGTCGACGTAGATCGCGCCGTGCGCGGCGGCCTCGCGGGCCACGACGGTGTTGAGACGGGCGAACTTCGACTGGATGTAGGCGGCGTCGGCGGGCAGCAGGCCGAGCATCGCCGGGCAGCTGGTGTCGGCCAGGTAGGTGGGCCAGCCGTCGACGAAGATCGTGGCGCCGGGCGCGCGGCGGGTGATCTCGGTGAGAGCGGCGGCGTAGGCCGGGGCGATGGCGTCGATGCCGGCGTCCCACGCGGGATCGGCGGCCGCGGCGCACCCGCCCGACGCCGCGCCCGCGTGGCAGTCGCCGAGGATGTACTTCGTCATCTCGGCGTCGTTGGCGCCGATGTGCACGGTGACGATCTTCGTCGCGGGCCCGAGCGCGTCGAGTTGTGGTGCGACGCCGCCGGTCTGGGCGGTGTAGAGGTCGGGGATCTTCGCCGAGCTGCACGTGCGGTCGTCGAGTGTGAGCCGCAGGCGCTCGGCGACCAGCTTGGGCGCGTTGGTCGTTGACCGTACGCAGCGCAGGGGCGCGCCGAGGTCGAGGTTCGCGGCGCCGGTGGTCGCGGCCCCGGAATCACCGAGCGCGACATAGGTCGCGCCGTCCGGGGTCGAGGGCTCGGCCTGGGCGGGGGCCGACGGCAGTGCGGCGAGACAGACGACCGCGGCGAGCACGCGCAGACAGTTCTTCAGCGAACGACGGGGATCCACAGCGCGAAGAGTAGGAGCATGTGGGCCACGCCACAAGTGCGGCCCGACACGAACGCCCGGCGGGCCGGTGGCGGTCCGCCGGGCGGTGGGTCAGAGGGCGTCGAGCATCCGTGCCGCGAGCGGCGCCGACGACGCCGGGTTCTGGCCGGTGTAGAGCGTGCGGTCGACCTCGATGTGCGGGGCCCACGGCGCACCCTCGCGATAGTCGACGCCGAGCGCGACGAGACGGTCCTCGAGCAGCCACTTCGCCTTGTCGGCCAGGCCTGCCTGGGTCTCCTCGGCATTGCTGAACGCGGCGACTCGATACCCGGCGAAGGGTGACTTGCCGTCGGCGTCGGCGGTCGCGAGCAGGGCGGCGGGCGCGTGGCAGACCACACCGAGCGGCTTGCCCGAGGCCAGCGCGTCGACCAGGAGCGCACCCGAGACGGGATCGACCGCGAGATCCTCCATCGGGCCGTGCCCGCCGGGATAGAACACGGCGTCGTAGTCGGCGAGATCGACCTCGGCGAGCGGGATCGGCTGCCGCAGGGCCTGCGCCCCGGCCAGGATCTCGGCGATCTCCCGCGCGCGCTCGGCCCCGCCGTTGGCCTCGGGTGCCAGACTGCCCTGGTCGACCGGCGGGGTCACCCCGCCCGGCGTCGCGACGGTGACGGTATGGCCCGCGCCGGTGAACGCCGCGTACGGCGCGGCGAATTCCTCGGCCCAGTACCCGGTGGGGTGCTTCGTGCCGTCCGCCAGGGTCCAGTGATCGGCGCCGGTGAGGACGAACAGGATGTGTGCCATCGGATTCCTTCTCCATTCAACGGGTTTCGGGGCGATCGGCCGGCAGCGTCGTCGGGTCGCACTCTCGACGCTAGGTACTCGGGCATTTCCTGACCAATAGGATGGCCTATATGAGACATAGGCCAGCCGATGGCTCGATGGATCTGGTGCAGTTGCGGACCTTCCTGGCGGTCTATCGGACCGGATCGCTCACCGCGGGCGCCGCCCAGGTGGGGCTGTCCCAGCCCACGGTGACCACGCAGGTCCAGGCGCTGGAACGGTACCTGGGCACGCCGCTGTTCGAGCGGCTGCCGCGCGGGGTGGCGCCGACGGCCGCCGGTCACGAGCTGGCGGCACGGGTGAGCGCCCCGCTGGACGCGCTCGCGTCGGTCGTGGGTGGCCCCGTCGCCGACACACCGGCGCCGCCCGAGCCGCCGGTGCTGCTGGGCGGGCCCGCCGAGATGTTGGCCGCGCAGGTGCTGCCCGCCCTCGCGCCGCTGCTCGCCGAGGGAGTGCGGCTGACGGTCCGGGCCGGCCTGACCGACGATCTGCTGGCCGAACTGCGATCGGGGACACTCGATCTGGTGATCTCGACGGCGCGCCCGCGCGGTCGGACCGTGCTCGCCGAGCCGCTCGTCGACGAGGAATTCCTGCTCGTCGCGGCGCCGGTGGTGGCGGCCCGGGTCGACACCGCGCGCCTGCGGCGCACCGGACCGGGCGCGCTCGACGGCCTCCCGCTGCTCAGTTACGCGGCCGACCTGCCGATCCTGCGCCGCTACTGGCGGCACGTGTTCGAGACCCGGCTGGAGGCGACCCCGGCCCTGATCGTCCCCGATCTGCGGGCGGTGCTGGCCGCGGTGCTCGCCGGGGCGGGAATCAGCGTACTGCCGCGCTATCTGTGTACGGACGAGCTCGCCGACGGCACCCTGGTGCCCCTGCTCGATCCGGCGGACCCGCCGATCAACACCGCGTTCCTGGCCCGCCGGGTCGGTGGGGCGCCCCGCCCGCACGTCGAGCGGGTCCGGGCCCGGCTGCTCGCCGCCGCGGTCGCGTGGCGCGCGGAGTGAGCCGGTATTCCCGCCCGGATCGAGCCGTGGGGGATCTCTCGCTGCCGCGCCGGGGGAACAGTCGCACCGGATCGGTGGTTGACCGAGCACATGACGACACTCGGATTGATCGGTAGCGGCAATATCGGATCGACGGTGGCACGCCTGGCGGTGGCGGCCGGAATCGACGTGGTGCTCAGCAACTCTCGCGGACCCGAGACGCTGGCCGACCTCGTCGCCGAACTCGGCCCGCGGGCCAGGGCGGCGACGCCCGCGGAGGCGGCGGCCGCCGGTGACCTCGTCGTGGTGACCGTGCCGCTGAAGGCCTATCAGCAGGTACCGGTCGCGCCGCTGGCGGGCAAGGTCGTGCTCGACACCAACAACTACTACCCCGAGCGCGACGGCGCGATCGCCGAACTCGACGCCGACACCGTCACCACCAGCGAACTGCTGCAGCGGCACCTGCCCGAGTCCCAGGTGGTCAAGGCGTTCAACAACATCTACTTCGAGCACCTGGCCACGCTCGCTCGTCCCGCGGGCGCGGCCGACCGCTCCGCGCTGCCGGTCTTCGGCGACGATCCGGCCGCGAAGATCGCCGCGGCCCACCTGATCGACGCGCTCGGCTACGACGTGGTCGACGGCGGCACGCTCGCCGAGAGCCGCCGTTCCCAGCGCGACACCCCGGTCTATGTCCATCCCTACGCCGTCCCGGGCGATTCCTGGCCGCCCGCGGCCGCCACCACCGGCGACATCGCGGCGATCCGGGCCGCCTTGGCGGCCGCCACGGTGTGAGACGAGAGCCTCCCACCTGCGCCGATGCTTGACATGCAAGCTACCGCTTGCCTATTGTTCGAGGGGAGACGACGGGAGGAGCGCACGCTGTGACCGATATCTTCACCGCCCTGGCGGATTCGACACGGCGCGCGCTGCTCGACGAACTGGCCGAGCGGGACGGGCAGACGCTGTTCGAATTGTGCGCCAAGCTCGCCACCCGCCACGGGATCAGTTCGTCGCGGCAGGCGATCACCCAGCACCTGGGCATGCTCGAGGCCGCGGGGCTGGTGACCACCCGTCGGCAAGGCCGCTACAAGTTCCATCACGCCGATTTCACGCCGCTGCGCGCGGTCTCGGAGCGATGGCCGATTCCCCAGGAGGACACATGATCCGCATCGGTGTGACCAGCATCTTCGTCGACGACCAGGACAAGGCCGAGAAGTTCTACACCGACGTGCTCGGCTTCCAGGTCAAGGACCGGGTGCCGATCGGTGAGTACGACTGGCTGACCCTGGTCTCGCCCGCCGACGTCGACGGCATCCAGTTGCTGCTCGAGCCCGACCAGAACCCGATCGCCCAGAACTACAAGAGCGCGCTCACCGCCGACGGCATCCCCTGCATGATCTTCACCGTCGACGACCTCGACGCCGAATACCGCCGCCTGCTCGACCGCGGCGTGCTGTTCACCCAGCCACCCCAGCCGATGGGCGCGGTCACCACCGCCGTCTTCGACGACACCTGCGGCAACCTCATCCAGCTGATGGAACCCGCTACCGCGTGATGATGAGAAGTTCGGTGGGGGAGGCGATCTCGGCGCGCAGGCCGGCCTTGGTCGCCACCTTCGCCACCGCGCGGATGTCGGTCGGCTCCGCGCGGGTCAGGACCAGGGCGCGGGCCAGCAGGCCCTTGTGATGCTTGTTGAAGTGGCTGACCACGGTGCGGGAGCCGTCGGGGTGCTCGGTGAGCACGTTGGCGGTGATCGCGTCGGGGACCCGGCCCAGCTGCTGGTAGGTGCCCGAGCGCAGATCGATGACGAGTTCGCCGCCCGCCTCGGCGAACAGGGCGTCCGGCAGGACATCGCGCCACACCGCCGACAAGGTCGGCAGGCCGGGCAGTTTGGTGCCGCCGGAGAGACGGTAGGCCGGAATCGGGTCGGCCGCGCGGACCGCGCCGAACAGCGCGGAGCCGATGCCGAGGCGCGCATAGGCCTTCGCGCGCTGCGCCTTGGTGAACGACGCCGCGTCCAGCGCGTCGTAGAGCACGCCGGTGTAGCGCTCGAGCGCGGGCCGGGTCGCCGAGGTGCGCAGGCTCGCGTTGCGGGCGATCTCGGCGTCGGCGGACTTGCCGAGGCCGAGCACCGCGGTGGCGGCGGCCGGGTCGGCCGCGAGCTGCACCACCTCGGTGATCAGCTTGTCGCGCACCGCCGTGAGCTGCGGCATCGCCAGATCGGCCAGGTCGAGGGGCGCGCCCGACCCACCGTCGGACTTGGTTTCGGAGGGAGGCAGCAGCACCAGCACGATCGCCTACGGTACCGGCGCCCGCGCCCGGCTCGGCCGGTGGTGGCCCCGCAACCGCGATCGGCTTGCACGGCGTCCCGGACCAGGGACTACCCTGTGCATCCGTGATCACCCGCCTCTCCCGCCTGTTCCTGCGCACCCTGCGAGACGATCCCGCCGACGCCGAGGTGCCCAGCCACAAACTGCTCGTCCGCGCCGGCTATGTCCGCCGGATCGCCCCCGGCGTGTACTCGTGGCTGCCGCTGGGTCTGCGCACGCTGCGCCGCATCGAGGACGTGGTGCGCCAGGAGATGGACGCCACCGGCGCCCAGGAGATCTCCCTGCCCGCGCTGCTGCCGCGCGAGCCCTACGAGACCACCAACCGGTGGACCGAATACGGTGACGCGCTGTTCCGCCTGCAGGACCGCAAGGGCGGCGACTACCTGCTCGGCCCCACCCACGAGGAACTGTTCGCGCTCACCGTCAAGGGTGAGTACAACTCCTACAAGGATCTGCCGGTCACGCTGTACCAGATCCAGGACAAGTACCGCGACGAGGAACGTCCCCGCGCCGGCATCCTGCGCGGTCGGGAGTTCACCATGAAGGACTCCTACTCCTTCGATCTCGACGACGCGGGCCTGGCCACCAGCTACGCCACCCACCGCGCGGCCTACCAGCGCATCTTCGAGCGGCTCGGCGTCGAGTACGTCATCGTGGCCGCCACCTCCGGCGCGATGGGCGGCAGCGCCTCCGAGGAGTTCCTCGCCGCGAGCCCCGTCGGTGAGGACACCTACGTGCGCTGCGTCGAGTCCGGCTACGCGGCCAACGTGGAAGCCGTGGTCACGCCCGCGCCCGCGCCCGCGCCGCTGCCGCTCGAGGGACAGCCCGCCGCCGTCGAATACGACACCCCGAACACCCCCACCATCGCGACGCTGGTCGACTGGGCCAACGAGGCGAAGGTGCTCGACCGCACCGTCACCGCCGCCGACACGCTCAAGAACGTCATGGTCAAGCTGCGCCACCCGGACGGCAAGACCGAGATCCTCGGCATCGGTGTCCCCGGTGACCGCGAGGTCGACGACAAGCGCCTCGAAGCCTCCGTCGAGCCGGCCGAGGTGGAGTTGCTCACCGAGGCCGACTTCGCCGCGAACCCCTTCCTGGTGAAGGGCTACATCGGCCCGAAGGCGCTGCAGGCCAACGGTGTTCGTTACCTCGTCGACCCGCGCGTCGTCGAGGGCACCGCCTGGATCACCGGCGCCGACACGCAGGGCAAGCACGTCGTCGGGCTGGTCGTCGGTCGTGACTTCACCCCTGACGGCACCATCGAGGCCGCCGAGGTCCGCGACGGCGATCCCTCGCCCGACGGCGCCGGTCCGCTGGTGTCGGCCCGCGGCATCGAGATCGGCCACATCTTCCAGCTCGGCCGCAAGTACACCGATGCCTTCGACGTCGACGTGCTGGGCGAGAACGGCAAGCCGGTCCGCCTGACCATGGGCTCCTACGGCATCGGTGTGTCCCGCCTGGTCGCGGTGATCGCCGAGCAGCAGCACGACGACAAGGGGCTGCGCTGGCCCGCCGAGGTCGCGCCGTTCGACGTGCACGTGGTGATCGCCAACAAGGACGCCGCCGCCCGCGAGGGCGCCGAGCAGGTCGTGGCCGGGCTGGACAAGCAGGGCCTCGAGGTCCTCTTCGACGACCGCACCGCCTCGCCCGGCGTCAAGTTCAAGGACGCCGAACTGCTCGGCATGCCCTGGATCCTGGTGATCGGCCGTGGCTGGGCCGACGGCAAGGTCGAACTGCGCAACCGGTTCACCGGCGAGGCCGAGGAGATCGCGGCCGAGGACGCCGTCGCCGCGGTCACCGCGAAGATCCGCGGCTGAGTTCGCCGGACCCCGGTCGCGTGCGCGGCACGCGACCAGGTCGGCGAAAGCCGCTGCGCCACAAGAATTGACCGGTCACCGCTCGACATGAGGGGACAGGCCCGGGACTGATAGTTTCGAGCGCGTGGACACGTTCAGCGATTCGCTGTTGCGGCTGGCGCGGGATTATCTCGGCGGGGCGATCGAGCAGTATTCGGTATTTCAGGAGCAGATCAGGCCGGGGCCGACCCGGGTGGACCATCGGTCCGGTCGGGTCTGGATCGGCGAGCGGGAGTTCGCCGGGTCCGGCGAGATCGGGACCTACGCCGAGGACCTGACCTTCATGTGGGCGTGGGCCAAGCCCACCCTCGAGGGCTTGCCGGGCGTCGCGGCGTCGACGCGGGTGCGCGAGCTCGGACTACGGCACGGGATTCCCGAATTCGCCGAGGGAGTCGTCGATCTCTCCGGTTTCCCTGATCCGATGCTGGCCGCCGACCATCTGTCGATCATCGCGCTGGGAGCGCTCGGCGCTCGCGGGATGACCAAGTTCAACCACGGCGGGCGCGCGTACGCCTACCTGATCGTCGACGACGAGCAGGTGCCGTCCGCGACACCGGACCCGGGGCGGGTGGCCGAGCTGGTGGGCGCCGCCGCCCGGATGCTGCCGGGCACCGGCGCGCGAGCGGTCGTGGCCGGTTACGCCCATCGCCATCGCCTGCCCGTGCGCGACACCGCCGACGGCGTGGAGGTGCAGCTGCCCGACGGGCCACGGCTGATCGCCCGTATCGGCGACGGTGACCGGCTCCTCGGCGCCGAGGTCCTCGGCGCGAGTGCGAGCGCCCCGGCCGGTGCCGGGCCACGGCCCGAACGGATTCCGCCCTTCTTCCCGGACAGCCTGCTGGTCGCGCTGGCACCGGCCGCGGCGATCACCGTCGGCGGCCATGGTTCGCTGCGGGGGGGGGGGGGGCG
>NZ_JBCGFB010000013.1:72091-80522 GCF_038752175.1 Nocardia sp. No.11
GGGCGCGGCGCTCGACGCGCCGCGCCCGACCCTGCGCTGGCAGCCGATGTACGGCGATCTCGTCGATGTTCCCGGCGGCCCGGTGGCCGTCGCCGAGATCGGTCGCTACGACAGCGAGCAGCGGATCTGGGCGTGGGCGGGGCGGGAATGGGCAGGTGCCACCGCGCTGCGCGGGCTGGCGCGCGAGCACGGCGCCGAACATCTGGCGGTGGACCGGGTCGACCTCGGCACCGTCGTCCATCCCGACAATGTCGTCACCGTGCTCGTGGCCGGGGCCGCCGACCTGGGCGGGTGCCTGGGCTGGGCGGCGGCGCCCGACGGTGCCGGGTGGCGCTACTTCGCGGTCACCGACTCCGCGGTGACGGGGACGGGTTCTGATCCCGAGGTGGCGTCCCAGCTCATCGAGACGGCGGCGAACCTGTTGCACCCCCTCACCGATCCGGACAGCCGCTACCCCGCCATGCGAGCCATGGTCGCCGGCTACTTCCGGCGCCACGACCTCGCGACGCTGACCTTCGGCGAACCGCAGCTGCTGCTCGCCCACTTCGGTCTCTACGAGTTGCGGGTGGAGTTCGACCTCACCGGCGGCATCATCGGCACCCGCACCGGCATGATCGGCGAACTGATGAGCTGAACCCGCCTATCGACGCGCCGCCCGCCTCAGGCGCCGAGATCGGCGAACATCTTGCGTTTCATCGACGGCACCGCGCCCGCCGTGCGCAGCACGAGCTTGCCGATCATGCGGCCGAATCTGCCGTCGGCGACGGCGCGTTCGGCGGTGCTGAGCGAGGTGCGGACCGCGGCGAAGCCGTAGTCGGTCATCGCGGCTTCGTAGGCGCCGATGGCGTCGAGCAGACCGCGCTCGCGGCGGTCGGCGGCGACCAGCATCCGGCACAGCAGCTGGGCGTCGCGCAGGGCGGTATTGGCGCCGATGCCGGCGAACGGGGTCATGCTGTGGATGGCGTCGCCGAGCAGGGTCACCGTGGTGGGACTCCAGCGGGGGATCGGGACTGAAGTCTTGATCGGGAGCAGAGTCGCGGTGGTGCTGTCGGATTCGGCGACCAGCCTGCGCAGTGCGGGCGCCCAGCCCGCAGTCATCCGAACGGCGGTGGCGTGCAGTTCGGCCGGGTCCAGGGCCGACAGGTCGACGCCGAAACGGTCCCGTTCGGCGGCGAACGCCCAGAACACGTAGGGCTGGGTGTCGTCGAAGAGGAAGCCGGGCGTGAGCTCGGTGCCGTCGCTGCCGAGCGCGACACCCGGTGCGGGCGGGGTGAATTCGTGCGGTGCGACGAACATGCCGCACCCGCTGGGCGGGATCACGCTGTGCGGGTGCGCGAGCAGCCGCGGATAGAGACGGTCGCGGGCGCTCGGGGTGAGCGCGTACTTGCCCGCGATGGTGACGATGCCGGTGTCGACCCGCTGCGCCTGCGGCAGGTATTGGGCCCGCACCCGGGAGGTGCCGCCGTCGGCGCCGACCAGCACGTCGCCGACGTCGCTGCCGCCGTCGGCGAAGTGGGCGACCACGCGTCCGTCCGGGCGACGCTCGTAGCGGTCGAACGCGCTGCCGTAGCGCACCGCGTCGCCCAGCTCGGCCAGCAGGATGCGGCGCAGGGTGATCCGGCTGATCCCGTAGTGGTCGCCGTCGGCGCTCACGGTGTCGGTGCTGTCGAAAGCGATCAGGCTCGACAGCTGCTCGGTGACGAAGCCGAATCCGTTGCCGCCTTTGCCGGAGCAGGCGACGAAGGTCGCGAAGAGCTCGGGGGAGAGCAACTCGGCCAGTGCTGCGCTGCCGTGCGGATTGATGTGGATGCGGAAGCCTTGCAGCCGGTCGGTGCGCCGCACCTCGCGCTCGTGCACGCTGACCGCGACGCCGGCCCGGCGCAAGCCGTTGGCCAGTGCCAGCCCGCCGATGCCGCCGCCGACGACGATGACCCGCAGGGGTGAGTTGGTTGCCATGACGGTGTCCTTTCCCTGGTCAGATCCGGCTCCAGCCGAACCCGCCGGAGCGCCGCTTCGACGCTCGCTGCTGCTGTACGGATCCCGTCTGCGCCCAGTCGGTGATCAACCGGTCCAGCAGTCGGGTGAGGGTGACGACATCGGCGGCGGGCCAGTCGGCGATGACCGCGCCGAACACCTGGTCGCCGACCTCGAGGAACCGCTGCAGCTCCGCGCGTCCCGCGTCGGTGATCTCGACCAGGACGGCCCGTCGGTCGGCCGGATCCGGGGCGGTGCGGACCAGCCCGGCCTCGGCCAGGGTCTGCACGTGCCGGGTGATCGAGGAGGGCAGCGCGTCCAGGCGCTCGGCGATCTCGCCCGCGCGTAGCGGACCCGTCTCCGCCACCGCCTGCAGCACTCCGACCCGGACCGGGTCGTACGCCCGGGAGGTCCCCTGACGCATCGCCTCGGCGAACCGGCTCGTCGTGCGGGCGAGTTCGGAGACCTGATCCTTGTTTGCTTGCATGAATCAAACAATACATTTGATTGCGTGAAACAACAATAGGTGCGCCAACTTACGCTTACGTAGGGGAAACCCGCAGGTCACGGGCTCATGGTCGAGGGTGGCGCTGCTAAATTTGCTTCCATGACGAGTTCGCCGAGCCTGCTGTTCAACCCCGCCACCTACGACCCGCAGCATTTCGATGCCGAGACGCGGCGGCTGCTGCGGGCCACCATCGAGTGGTTCGAATCCAAAGGCAAGGCGCAGCTGCTGGCCGAGGACCGCGACGCCGTGTGGACCCAGGAGTTCCTCGACTTCGTCGCGAAGGAGAAGCTGTTCGCGACGTTCCTGACCCCGGCCGCCTACGCCGACGGCGACCCGAACAAGCGCTGGGACGCCGCCCGCAACGCGGCCCTGGCCGAGATCTTCGGCTTCTACGGCCTCGCGTACTGGTACGCCGAGCAGGTCACCATCCTGGGTCTGGGCCCGATCTGGCAGAGCGACAACGAGATCGCCAAGCGCAAGGCCGCCGCCGAGCTCGACGCGGGCCAGGTCATGGCGTTCGCGCTGTCCGAGCGCGAGCACGGCGCCGACATCTACAACACCGACCTGATCCTCACCCCGAGCGAGCCGGGCAGCGCCGACGCCGAGGCAGGCATCCTGTTCCGCGCCAACGGCGAGAAGTACTACATCGGCAACGGCAACGTCGCCTCGATGGTGTCGGTGTTCTCCCGGCGCAGCGATATCGAGGGCGCCGAGGGCTACATCTGGTTCGCCGCCGACAGCCGCCACGACGACTACCACCTGGTCGAGAGCGTCATCCACGGCCAGATGTACGTCAGCCACTTCCGGCTGGAGAACTACCCGGTGACCGCCGCCGACGTGCTGCACGAAGGGCCAGAGGGCTTCTCGGCCGCGCTCAACACCGTCAACGTCGGCAAGTTCAACCTCTGCCACGGCAGCATCGGCATGGTCGAGCACTCGTTCTTCGAGGCCATCACCCACGCCAACAACCGCATCCTCTACGGCAACCCGGTCACCGACTTCGGCCATGTGCGCGGCAATTTCGTCGACGCCTACGCGCGCCTGATCGCGATGAAGCTGTTCAGCGACCGCGCGGTGGACTACTTCCGCAGCGCCTCGCTCGAGGACCGCCGCTACCTGCTGTTCAACCCGATGACCAAGTCCAAGGTCACCTCCGAGGGCGAGGTCGCGATGACCCTGCTGCTGGATGTGCTGGCGGCCAAGGGCTTCGAGAAGGCCACCTACTTCGCCCAGGCCTCGCGCTACATCAACCACCTGCCCCGGCTCGAGGGAACGGTGCACGTCAATGTCGGCCAGATCCTGAAGTTCATGCCGAACTACCTGCTCAACCCGGCCGAGTACCCGGCCATCGGCACCGATCTGGCGCCCGGCGACCAGGAGTTCTTCTGGAAGCAGGGTCCCGCGCGCGGCGCGGGCAAGGTGCAGTTCGCCGACTGGACCCCGGCCTACGAGCAGGCCGCCGACGTGCCCAATGTCGGCCGGTTCTACGAGCAGGCCCAGGCGCTGCGCACACTGCTGCTCACCGCCGCGCCCGACGCGGCCCAGCAGAAGGACCTGGACTTCATGCTGACCATCGGCCACCTGTTCTCCACGGTGGTCTACGGCCAGCTGATCCTCGAGCAGGCCGAGCTCACCGGGCTCGACCGCGATGTCGTCGACCAGATCTTCGACTTCCAGATCCGCGACTTCAACACCCACGCGACGGCCCTGCTCGGGAAGCCGGCGGTCACCGAGGCGCAGCGTGCCTGGGCCGTCGGCGCCCTGCGCAGCCCGGTCGCCGACGCCGAGCGCTTCGACCGGGTGTGGCAGCAGGTGGCGTCCTACGACGGCGCCTACGCGATGCGCCCGTAGCCGGACGCGTCCTCGGCCGCCACGTCATCGCGGGCGGCCGAGGACGGTCGGCACGGCTCGTCATCGTGCCCGAGGCTGCGCGTTCGGGTCCCCGCGTCGGCGCGGAGGTCGCGGCTGTGTGCCTATACCGTGGCGCGGCCGGGGAAGGCGGTGGTNTCGGCACGGCTCGTCATCGTGCCCGAGGCTGCGCGTTCGGGTCCCCGCGTCGGCGCGGAGGTCGCGGCTGTGTGCCTATACCGTGGCGCGGCCGGGGAAGGCGGTGGTGACGGGATTCGTGCCCAGGATCGCCTGCCAGCGGGCCCGGCGCAGCGCGGACTCGGTGAGCGCCTCGGTCGCGGTCGCCCGCACCGCAGCGTCGGTGGCCTGTTCGACGACGGCGTACCACGCTGCGGCGCAATCGGATTCGACCGCGACCGCCAGGTGCGCCGCCGGGATCGGATCGTCGACCGGGAACGGCGGTGCGTAGGCGGCGCCGGCCGCCTCGGGCGCGGTGCCGCCCGCTTCCAGGAGTTCGATGGTGGCATCGCGGCGGGCCCGGTGCGCGGCGCCGAACTCGGCGACCATACGCGCCCGGTCGGCGTTGGCGTAGGCGGCGATCACGCCGTAGGAGTAGACGGCGGCGTACTCACTGTTCAGCGCTCGCTGCAGCGCTCGACGTTGTTCGGTCATGTCAGCAGGACTCCCGCCTGGGTGGCGCAGGCCGCGCTGATCGAGGCCAACAGGCCTGCGCGGTAACCGGATTCGGTACGGGCCAGGGCGGCCGCGGCTTGCTGGGATCGGACCAGTTGATCGCGCAGCTGGGCGATCGTCGGCGGCTGGGTGGGGTTGTCCACGGTCGAGGCGGGCACGAGGGCGCCGTCGGGGCCGGGCACGGTGATCTCGCCGGTGCGGCGCACCGGGGTGGTGCCGTCGCCGTAGACGCCGATCACCCGGTCGATCTCGGTGCGCAGCGCGTCGGCGTGCGCGGCGCGTTCGCTCGCGATGGTGCCCAGCGCGGCCTGCGACTGCGGAGCGAGGGCGATCGCCGCCTGCGCGGCCGCGGCATCCGCGCGAGCCAGGACTTCTTGCGCGGCAAGCGGATCCGGGGCATGCACGGTGTCGTCTTCGGCGCACGCGGTCAGCAGGCCCAGCGCCGGGACTCCCACGGCGGTCGTGCCGAACAGTCGCAGCATCGAGCGGCGTCGCCAGCCGCCTGGCGAAGCAGTGGGGAGGGTCGCCGAATCCTGCTGTGTCACTACGGTCCGGTGGGCGCCGAGCGTCGGGTGCTGACGCGGCACCGCGAGCTGGGGTGCGGTCGGGTCGGTCGCCGACGCGGTGGCCGCCTGCCGGTGCGCGGGCCCGGTCGCGGCGGTCGGCGCGGGAGCGGAGGGGAGAACTGATCCGGTGTGCTGCGGGACGACCAGGCGCGACGACTCGCTCGTCAACGGACGGGATTCGTGCCGGTCGAGGCGCATGCCGGAAGGTCGCCCGGCGCTCGGCGGGGCGGTGAGGCGGAAGGGCACCCACCCATCGTGCCAGATCCGCGCACCCGAACCCGCCCACGCACGCCACCGGGAGGCACGCCGGGGCGGACCGGTGCGCGACGCCCGGTGGCTGGTCCTTTACACTCTCGGAGCGCGTTACGCTAGACCTTCGGCGTAGAAATTTCCGATCGCGTCACAACTGAACCAGGAGCCGCCCATATGCCGATGCCCACCGAGGAAAGGGTGAGCCAGCTCGTCGCTGAGCTCGTCGCACGCCGGGGATTCGACCTCGAGGGCGTAGCGATCGCGTCTGCGGGCAAGGACGAATTGGCGCCGGTTCGGTTGAAGGTCACCGTCGACAGCGACGGTCCGGCCGATCTGGACGCGATCGCCGAGCTCAGCCGGGAGATGTCCGAGCTGCTCGACGAAGCGGGCGATTTCGGCGACTCCGCCTACCTGCTCGAAGTGACCACGCCCGGCGTGGACCGCCCGCTGACCGCCGAGCGGCACTGGCGCCGCGCCCAGGGCCGCAAGGTGAAGGTCGCGCTGCGCGACGGCGCCGAGCCGGTCGAGGGCAAGGCCCGCTTCGACGCGCGCGCCGGTCAGCTCGCCGAGGACGGCACCGTGGCGCTGGTCCTCGGCGGCAAGAACAAGCCGCACCGGGTGCACGTGCCGCTCGCCGACATCGCCTCCGCGGTGGTCCAGGTCGAGTTCAACGCACCCGGCGCCGCCGAACTCGAACTCGCCGGCGGGATCGCCGCGGGCCGCCCGGTCCCGGGCGAGGAACCCGCCGATCTCGCCGCCGCAGGACAACACAGTGACTCTCCCACCGAAGGGGTTGCGGAATGAATATTGAAATCGAAGCTCTGCGGGCGATCGTCGCCGACAAGGGCATCTCGATCGAGACCGTGATCTCGGCGATCGAGTCGGCGCTGCTCACCGCCTACCGGCACACCGAGGGCCATCAGCCCAACGCGCGTATCGATATCAACCAGAAGACCGGCGTGGTCCGGGTGATGGCGCGCGAGCTCGACGCCGACGGCAACCTCGTCTCCGAATGGGACGACACCCCCGAGGGTTTCGGCCGGATCGCGGCGACCACCGCCCGCCAGGTCGTGCTGCAGCGGCTGCGCGACGCCGAGAACGAGAAGTCCTTCGGCGAATTCGCCACCCACGAGGGCGACATCGTCGGCGGTGTGGTCCAGCGCGACGCCAGGGCCAACGCCCGCGGCATCGTGGTGGTGCGGATCGGCAGCGAGGCCAACGGCGCCGAGGGCCTGATCCCGCCCGCCGAGCAGGTGCCGGGGGAGACCTACGAGCACGGCGACCGGATCAAGTGCTACGTCTACGGCGTCTCGCGTGGCCCCCGTGGCCCGCAGATCCAGCTCTCGCGCACGCACCCGAATCTGGTGCGCAGGCTGTTCTCGCTCGAGGTGCCCGAGATCGCCGACGGCTCGGTGGAGATCGTCGCGGTGGCCCGCGAGTCGGGGCACCGCTCCAAGATCGCCGTGCGGTCCACCGTGCCCGGCGTGAACGCCAAGGGCGCGTGCATCGGCCCGATGGGCCAGCGCGTGCGCAACGTGATGAGCGAGCTGGCGGGCGAGAAGATCGATATCATCGACTACGCCGAGGATCCCGCGACCTTCGTCGGCAACGCGCTCTCGCCGTCGAAGGTGGTCTCGGTCACTGTCGTCGATCCGGAGGCCAGGGCCGCCCGGGTGATCGTGCCGGACTTCCAGCTGTCGCTGGCGATCGGCAAGGAGGGCCAAAATGCCCGCCTGGCCGCGCGTCTGACGGGCTGGCGCATCGATATCCGCAGCGACGCGGCTCCGGAGCAGGGCGATTCGGTCCGGCCGGAGGCGCACCGTAGTTGACGAAAACGCGGGAATCCCGACCCTCGGATGACATGTTCGTAACTTCGGAAGGGGAGGGGTTCGTCGTTATGACCGGGTCACCGGTAGAGTGGGTGGAAGACCGGCCCGCGCAATCCGTGCGAACCTGTATCGGATGCCGTCAGCGCGAGCCGTCTGCCGACCTGTTGCGGATCGTGGCGCAGCATCGGGACACCGGCTCTGCCGGGGCCTCGACTGTTGCGATCGTTCCCGATCCGCGGCGCAGACTTCCCGGACGGGGTGCCTGGCTGCACCCCGTTTCAGCTTGTCTGCGTTCCGCAGAGCGGCGCCGAGCATTCGGCAGAGCCCTACGAGTGTCCGGAAATCTGGATATCTCAGCCCTGGAGCAGTACCTCGAGAACAGGCACGAGCACTCATGAGCACACCGTGAAGCACCAACGATGAACGTCCATCGGAGATAACCCGAGGTCGTGCGGGCCGCCGTCCCCTTACACGGTGGCGCTGCTCGGCCTCTCAGTGAGGAGAGCAGTGGCAGGCAAGGCCCGCGTGCACGAGTTGGCCAAAGAACTCGGTGTCACGTCCAAAGAACTACTCGCGAAGCTCAAGGAGCAAGGCGAGTTCGTGAAGTCGGCGTCCTCGACGGTGGAAGCACCCGTCGCCCGTCGTCTGCGCGAATCGCTCGCGTCGAAGTCCGCCCCGGCGGGCGACGCGAAGCCCGCGGCCCGTCCGGGGCCGTCGCAGGCGGCCCGTCCGGCCGCCAAGCCCACCCCCGGTGGCGGCCC
>NZ_JBCGFB010000014.1:0-79682 GCF_038752175.1 Nocardia sp. No.11
CGAGCCCGCGCCCGCCCCGATCGCACTCCCCGCCCTGACCACGGCCGAGCTGATCGACCGGGCCGAGCTGGGCCAGGAGCGCGACGCCACCGTCGAGGTGACCGCGTTGGCCCAGCGCCTGACCGAGGCCGCCGAGCCCACCGATCCCCTGCTGGCGGGCCGGCGCGCGGCCGTCCTGGCGCGCGAGTCCGCCCGGCACGGCGACAGCAACGAGACCGAATCCCTGCTGCGCCGAGCGATCGAGCACTACACCGCCGCCGGTGACGAGGACCGCAGGCAGGGGGGTCTCGGCCGCCTCGGTGCGCACCTGTGCAGGCACGGCGATCCCGCCGAGGCGACATCGCTGCTGCGTGCCTCGCTCGCGCACCTGGGCGCGTCCGCCGATCCGGCTGTCCGGGCCGGCGCGATCCTGCGACTGTCCGGCGGTCTGCTCGACCTGTTCGACCGCGGCCTGCTGGCCGACGACGATGCCGCCGAACTCCCCGAGCTGCTCGACCGCGCCGCGGCCGAGGCAGCCGCGTCGGGCGGCGACGAGCTGATCGGCGACGTCGCCAGGCAGCGGATGTATCTGTCCGAGAACAACTCCCGCATCGACGACGCCGACGCCGCGGCGCGCACGGCGATCTCCGCCTTCCATCGGGCGAACCTGCCGTTGCGGGCCGCGACCACGCTCTACCATCTGTCCGGAATCCGCCGGTCCGCAGCGGAGTTCGACACCGCGCTCACGCTGCTCGACGAGGCGATGCCGCTGCTCGATACCGACACACCGATCGGATTCCGGATGGCGGTCTACGCCCGCCGCGGTGATCTGCTGCTGCACCTGGACCGTGCCGCCGAGGCCGTCGGCGAGCTGCTCACCGCGATCGCGATCGGCGCGCCCGTCGACCTGCCCCAGGTCCCGTACGCGCGATGGGATCTGGCCATCGGCTACCGGTCGACCGGGCAGCTGCTCGATGCCGCCGAACAGGCCGAGTCGGCGATCCTCGCGCTGGATCGCGCCGGCGCGGGCGGCCCGGCCCGGGGCTGTCGCTACCTGCTCGCCGGTCTGCACCGCTCGCTGGGCGAGCACGATCAGGCACTCGCCGTGTACGACGCGATCATCGAATTCGACCGGGCCGTCGCCGATCTCGGTGACGAGGCCTACGTGCTCGCCGAGACCGCCGATCTGCTCGACTCGCTCGACCGCGATGCCGAGGCCGCCGAACGCTATCGCCTCGCCGCCGAGGTGGCGGCCCGGGTCGACGATCCGATCCGGGTCGCCTACTGCCGCTACAGCGCCGCGCTGTCGCTGCACTGGGCCGGGGATTCCGACGGCGCGGTGGCGGCCGTCGACGTCGCCGATGCCGCACTGGCCGAGCTCGCCGCGACCGGACCGGACGCCGATCTGCTCACCTGGCACCGGGCCCGGCTCGACCACAACGCCGCTCGAATCCTGCACTCCGCCTCTCGTTTACCCGACGCGTTGCCCCGCGCGGAAGCGGCGGCCGCCGGGTTCCGCGCGATCGAGGTCGTCGATCGGGCCGTGCGCGCCGACTACGACCAGGCGAGAATCCTGCTCGGCCTCGACCGCGCCGCCGAGGCCGAGAAGGTCCTCGCGGGCGCCGTCGCCGAACTCGACGACACCCACCCGGCCTACGGCCCGCTCTCCGGCCTGCTGACCGAAACCCGTTCCCGCCTCGGCTGATACGAAGGACCACGCCATGCAACCGCTCGGCAGCGACGATCCACGCCAGATCGGGGCGTACCGGCTGCTCGGTGTCCTCGGCGCCGGCGGCATGGGCAAGGTGTATCTGGGCCGCAACGCGGGCGGACGCACGGTCGCGGTGAAGGTGATCCGGCCGGACCTGCTGGGCGACCCCGAGTTCCGGACCCGGTTCCGCCGGGAAGTGGCCGCCGCGCGCCGGGTCGGCGGGGCGTTCACGGCGCCGGTCCTCGACGCCGATGTCGACGCCGATCCACCGTGGCTGGCCACCGGATACGTCGCCGGACTCGCGCTCTCGGACGCGGTGTCGCGGTTCGGGCCCTTCGCCGAGCCGTCGCTGCTCGCCCTCGGGCACGGGCTGGCCGAGGCGCTCGTCGCCATCCACGACGCGGGCATCGTGCATCGCGATCTGAAGCCGTCGAACGTGCTGCTGGCCGTCGACGGGCCCAAGGTGGTGGACTTCGGTATCGCGCGCGCCGTCGAGGACACCGCGCTCACCACCACCGGAAAGGTCATCGGCTCACCGGGTTTCATGTGTCCGGAGCAGGTGACCGGCGAAGCGCTCGGCCCCGCGTGCGATGTCTTCGCCCTCGGCGGCGTGCTGACCTTCGCCGCGTCGGGTCACGGCCCGTTCGGCACCGCCGAGATCGTGCAGATGCTGTGGCGCATCGTCTACGAGGAACCCCGCCTCGACGGCGTGCCCGCGCGGCTGCGTCCCCTGGTCGCCGCCTGCGTCGCCAAGGACCCCGCCGCCCGCCCGACTCCGCGGCAAGTTCTCGCCGAGTTCGCCGCCATCGGTCTGCCCGAGCGCACGGGTTGGCTACCACCGGCGGTCCTCGAAGACGTCAGCAGGCGCGCGGTCGCCCTGCTTGACCTCGATTCCGGCCCGGTCGACGGCCCTGCCGGTCCCAGCACGCCACCTCACCCGTCTCGGTCGAACACCAGTAGTCAGGCATTCTTGCCCGGCTCCACGGGTTCCGGTGGGCAGACACCGGTGCCAGGTGCCGCTGCGAACTTCAGCGGACCGGCATCGTCGCCCGGAAAGGCGGCAGGCCTCGACGGTCAAACGCCGCCGCCCGGCTCCGGAGCGGGGTTCACCGGGACTCCACCGCTGTCCGGCACTGCGACGGGCTTCGGTCGGCGCACGTCCTTTGCCGACAGCGGCGGGCCGAAACAGTCGGGCTACGCGACTGTCAGCGGGCCGGCCGGTGACATCACCGGTGGTACCCACGCGCCTTGGCAGGCACCGCCTGCCCGCTCGCGCCGAGGGCGCAACGCTCTGGTGGCCGCGGCGGTGGTCGTAGCGCTGGCGGTGGCCGGGGGTGCGTTCCTGATCGGCGTCCAGCTGCGCGGTCAATCGGACGGCAATAGCGTGGCGAACTCGACGTCGATCTCCACCGGCACCGAAGACTCCGAGCTCCCGCCCGCCACCGGAGCGGCGGTGTCGACGGTCCCCGCCGCGTTCGTGGGGAGCTGGCAGGGGCAGGCCACCGACGGGCCGGTGCGCTTCGACATCACCCTCACCATCAACGACGGCAAGGTCGGGCAGAAGGTGGCCACCGCGTCGAATACCGGCACGCTCTCCGGCGAGCGCTGCGAGCGCTCGGAAACCCTGGTCGAGGCCACCACCGACGGCCTCGTCTTCCGGGCGAAACTCACCGGCAAGAGCGCGAGTGGCTGTGTGGACGACGGTGCGACCTCGACGGTCACCCTCGGCTCGGACGGCACCCTCACCTACCGCACGCCGGGGCTGCTCGGTGGCACCATCACCGGGTTTCTGCGCAAGTCCTGACCACTCGCGATGACGATTGCCGACCAGTTGCCGACCACCTCGAAACGGGATCGAAACGGCGAACCGGGCACCCCGCGCGGCTGGTGGTGGTTCACTACCACCACGAGCTTGTCTGGACCTCCGACCAACACATCACCCCTGGTGATGCCGATCTCAACTTTCCAGCCGTTGCTATCTGGGTCACTACTATGCCAGACTCTCGTCCCACACTGTGAAGCCGTCCGGTCTCACAATGTCCGGAAAGGGAGTGGGTTGAGCGAGCGGCAAGAGCGCGAAGTTGCCACCCTCCCGACGGCTGCGCGGAAATCAGCCCCAGTCCACCAGCGTGAGCGCGGCGGCGGTCAGCAGATCGACCAGTTCGCCGACCGGCGGACGCGACTCCCGCAGCAGCCATTCGTGCGCGACGCCGTTGACCGCGCCGGTCAGCAAGCCCGTGGTGAGCTCCGCGTCGCCGCGCAGCCGCACCCCCTTGGCGGCCAGCGCCGTCTCGATCAGCGCCGACCAGGCGTGCCTGCGGGCGCGGCGATGGTTCTCCATCCGGTCGCTGACTCCGACGACCTCGATCAGCGCCACCTGTGCGCGGTACGGGTCGGAGCCGAGCGATTCCAGGTACGCGGCCAGTCCGCTGCGCAGCGCCGGCTCCGGTTCGGTGTGCTCGACCACCGCGGCGACGACCGCGGCCGCGGCGTCGTCCTGGATGCGGTCGTAGGCGGCGATGAGCACGTCCTCGCGAGTCTCGAACTCCTCGTAGAACTGCCGCTTGGACAGTCCCGCCGCCGCGCACACCTCGGCGAGCGAGCACGTCGGGTACCCGCGTTCGGCGAAGATTCGCGTCGCTGCTTCCAGGAACCGCTGGCGCCGTTCGGCTTTACGCGCGACGACTGTACGACCCCCATACCGTCTGTCCGCTGTAGTCACCTCTCCAATGTATCTGAAACCCCGGATCACACTTACATTTCCGGGCTGCTCCAACCAATCCCCACAAAGAAGGACGGCTGACCAGTGCTGCGCACCCGAGGCTCGCGGACCGCATTGTCCGCTCTCGTACTAGCGGTGAGTGCCTCACTCGCCGCACCTGCATCGACCATGGCTGCCCCGCGGCCTGCGGCTCAGCCGAGCGTCCCGGCGATCGCGGAGAACGTTCCCTCCGAGACGCTGGCCGCGCTGGCACCGTCGATCGTAAGCGCCGTCTCCGCGCCGGCCCCCATCGCCGACGGCGCGCAGGCCGCGATCCTGGCTCAGGCGCGCGTGCTGCTCGCCACGCCCGGCATTCCCGCGCAGGTCAAGGCGACCCTCGAGAAGGTCATCACCTTCCTCGACGGCAGCGGCGGTGGCGGCCCCGAGCTCCCGCCGTCCGACGGCCCGCGGATCGCGCAGTTCCTGTACCCGACCATCGGCAAGGGCTGCATCGGCCCGACCTCCGATTCCGTCGGCACCGCGCTGGCCGTACCCGGCCCGGCCGAGCTGCCGCCGCCCGGGCCCGCCGCGGGCCAGACCGGTTTCGTCTTCACCGCGCTGGGTACCAAAACGCCTACCGTCGCGCAGAACCCGCCGATGACGGTGCAGTGGGTCAACCTGGACAACCGGCGCACGGGCACCCAGCCGCTCACCACCGCGGCCGGGATCAACCCGGACGGGCCGGCCACCCTGTCCGCCATCGCCGACACCGGCTCGGGCCGGGTCGCCGCGGTGATCACCGGTTCGCTCACCACGACCACCGCCGACGGTGACCGGACCTGCTCGTTCGCCCCGACCCTCGGGTTCTTCTCCGTCGCCTGAGCCGACGCCACGTATTGGAGTTTCGTTCAATGAAGTTTGCCGTCCCCGGCTTGGTCAGTGGCCTGGCCGGCGCGATCCTCGGGGTGATTGCCGTGCTCGGCATCACCGCGGGCGCGCAACAGAATTCGATCCCCGCCCCCGAGACGACCGCTGATCCCGGTTCGTCGGTGCTGGGCAACGTGCAGTACGGAAGCCGATGAGCAACGGGCGCAGGCTCATCGCCTGCATTCTCGTCGGGCTCGGCGCGCTGCTGCTCGCCGCCGCCGTCATGATCCCCACCTACACCGTGGACAAGGTCGCCAAGACCCCGCTGGATCTGCGGATCACCACCGTCGCCAAGAGCGTTCCCGGCGAGGAAAGCCTGGTGCTGGACGCGAAGTCGCTGACCTCGCCCGAGGGCGCGGCCAAGATCGACAAGAACGTCCCCGTGGTCTCGCAGCGCTTCCTGACCGTCGAGGAGCCCTCGGGCGCCGACGAGATGACGGTCCAGGCCGGCCAGACCCTGCGTCGCGACGACCGCGACGGCGACACCGGCATCCTCACCGCCTCCATCGACCGGGTCACCATCGACCGCGTCACCGGCGAGCCGGTCGCCACCTCGCCCAACGGTTCCCTCGCGGTCACCGTCGACAAGTCGGGCGCCTCGGTGGCCGACGCGCTGACCCGTCAGGGTCTGCAGTACCGCTTCCCGATCGGCACCGAGAAGAAGTCCTACCCGTACTTCGACACCAACGCCCGCGCCACCCGGCCCATCGACTTCGTCGAGGAGTCCGAGATCAACGGCGTCCCGGTCTACCACTTCCGGCAGTCCATCCCGGTGACGAACATGAACGACGTGGTGCCCGCCGCGACCAACAAGCTCACCCTCCCCGCCGCCAAGTGGGGCCTCGAGGGCGACGAGCCGGTCACCATGACCCGCTTCTACACCAACACCCGTGACCTGTGGGTGGAGCCGAAGACCGGCGCGGTCCTCAAGGGCGGCGAGCAGATCCACCTGTTCTACGGCCGCAGCGCCAACCAGATCGACGTCACCGCGCTGAAGTCGCACCTGGTCTTCGACGAGGAGACCATCGACGCCCAGATGGCCGTCACCCAGAAGAGCCTCGACAAGCTCGACCTGTTCGGCAAGACCCTGCCGATCATCCTGGGCATCCTCGGCGCGATCCTGCTCATCGCCGGCGCCGTCCTCGGCGTCCTGAGCGCGGGCGGCTCCGCCGCCCGGCGCACCTACGACCCGCCCACCGAACAACTCCGCACCACGAACCTCTAGCTCGGTTCCCCTGCACAACGAAGCCTCCCCGGATCCCTCCGGGGAGGCTTCGTTGTTTCACGGCCCGAACGCGGACCAGTCCGGCCGGTTCAGCAGGCCCTGACAGCGAGTTCGCTCCGGCAACGCGCCATGGCGTCGACCACCAGCGGTGCGAAGCTCTCCGACAGCAGCCCGATCGTCTGCAACATGGGGATGTCGCCGTCCTCGGGCGCCGTCTCGAGCAGTGCCAGCCCGGTGGTCACCGCGCAGCGATCGGTGCCCCGCCGGATGAGCCACCGGCCGGTCGCACGGGCCCGTTCGGCATCGACGCGCTGTCCCGCGGCGACCACATGCTCGTTCCGGAACAGCGGCACGAACACCTGGTGACACGCGTCGGCCAGCTCGGCGGGCGCGCGGCCGGGGTCCGGATGTTCGCCGTCAGTGAACCGTGGCACGGGTCGGAACAAACCGGTATCCGACTGGGTTGAGTGAGCAAAGCTCAACTTTGGAAGGGTCGATATGACTACAGCTCAGAACCTGCCGGTGCTGTTCCTCACCGATCCGATCGTGCTGCCGGGCATGGTCGTGCCCATCGAATTGGACGAATCCGCGCAGGCCGCCATCGACGCCGCGCAGGCCGGGAAGACCGGCGCTGTGCTCGTCGCGCCCCGCCTCGACGAGGGGTACGCGTCCTACGGCGTCGTGGCCACGATCGAGCAGGTCGGACGGATGCGCGGCGGCGCGCCCGCCGCCGTGCTCAAGGCCGAGCGCAGGGCGCGGATCGGGCACGGCGTGACCGGGCCGGGCGCCGCCCTGTGGGTGGAGGCCGAACTCGTCGAGGAGCCCGCTCCCGACGCGCGCACCACCGAGCTCGCCGCCGAATACAAGAAGCTGGTCGTCGCGGTGCTCCAGCGGCGCGAGGCGTGGCAGATCATCGACATCGTCAATCAGCTCGACAAGCCCGAAGCCATCGCCGACACGGCGGGCTACGCCCCGTACCTGACCAACGACCAGAAGCGCGAACTACTCGAGACTCCCGAGGTCGCCGCTCGCCTGACCAAGCAGATCGAGTGGATCAAGGACCACATCGCCGAGGTCGAGGTCACCGACAAGATCTCCGAGGACGTCCGCGAGGGCATGGAGAAGAGCCAGCGCGAGTTCCTGCTCCGCCAGCAGCTCAACGCCATCCGCAAGGAGCTCGGCGAGGACGAACCCGACGGCGCCGACGACTACCGCACCCGCGTGGAGAACGCCGACCTGCCCGAGAACGTGCGCGCCGAGGCGCTGCGCGAGGTCGGCAGGCTCGAGCGGGCCAGCGATCAGAGCCCGGAATCGGGCTGGATCCGCACCTGGCTCGACACCGTCCTGGACCTGCCGTGGACGGTGAAAACCGAGGACAGCACCGATGTCTCGGCCGCGCGCGCCGTGCTCGACGCCGATCACCACGGTCTGGACGAGGTGAAGGACCGCATGGTCGAGTACCTGGCCGTGCGTGCGCGCCGGGCCGCGCGTGGTCTGGAGGTCGTCGGCGGACGTGGCTCGGGTGCCGTGCTCGTGCTGGTCGGTCCGCCCGGTGTCGGCAAGACCTCGCTGGGTGAGTCGGTCGCGAAGGCGCTGGGCCGCAAGTTCGTTCGCGTCGCCCTGGGCGGCGTGCGCGACGAGGCCGAGATCCGTGGCCACCGGCGCACCTACGTGGGCGCGCTGCCCGGCCGGATCGTGCGTGCGGTGAAGGAGGCGGGGTCGATGAATCCCGTCGTCCTGCTGGACGAGATCGACAAGGTCGGCTCCGACTTCCGCGGCGACCCGGCGGCGGCGCTGCTCGAGGTCCTCGACCCCGCGCAGAACCACACCTTCCGCGATCACTACCTCGACCTGGACCTCGACCTGTCGAACGTCCTGTTCATCGCGACCGCCAACGTCATGGACACCATTCCCGGCCCCCTGCTGGACCGCATGGAGCTCATCACCGTCGACGGCTACACCGAGGCCGACAAGGTGGCCATTGCCCGCGACTTCCTGGTGCCCCGGCAGCTGGAACGCAACGCGCTGACCGCCGAGGAGGTCTCGATCACCGACGCGGCGCTGCGCGAGATCGCGGCGAACTACACCAGGGAAGCCGGTGTGCGCCAGATGGAGCGCCTGGTGGCGAAGGCCCTGCGCAAGGCGGCGACCCGCCTGGTCACCGGCGATGCCGCCGACGAGAACACCCTGGTCGACAAGGGCGCGCTGGGCGAGGGCGCCGTGCTCGGGTACGACCCGGGGCTCGGCTACGACAACGTCATCGATATCGAGTCCGGTCCGCAGCCGGCCGGTCAGCTGACGAGTCTCGTGGTCGACGTCGAGAACCTGACCGACTACCTCGGCCGTCCCCGCTTCACCCCGGACTCGGTGGAACGCACCGCCGTCCCCGGCGTGGCGACGGGCCTGGCGGTCACCGGCGCCGGCGGCGATGTGCTCTACATCGAGGCCAACGCCGCCGAGGGCGAGCGCGCCCTGACCCTGACCGGTCAGCTGGGCGATGTCATGAAGGAATCGGCGCAGATCGCGCTGACCTACGTGCGCTCGCACCTCGAGGAGATCGGCATCGAGCCGAAGGTCCTGGACCGCAACATCCACATCCACTTCCCGGCGGGTGCGGTGCCCAAGGACGGACCGTCGGCGGGCGTCACCATGGTGACCGCCCTGGTGTCGCTGGCGCTGGGCCGTCAGGTGCGCGGTGATGTCGGCATGACCGGCGAGGTCACGCTGAACGGGCGCGTGCTGCCGATCGGTGGCGTGAAGCAGAAGCTGCTCGCCGCCCAGCGCGCCGGGCTGAAGACCGTCTTCATCCCGGCCCGCAACGAACCGGACCTCGACGAGGTCCCGGCCGAGGTGCTGGCCGCCCTGGATGTCCGCCCCGTCGCCGACGTGGCCGAGATCCTGGCCTACGCCATCGAGCCGATCGCCGAACCGGCCGCCGACGGCAGCTTCGCCGTCAGCGCCTGACCCACCACCGAACGGGCCGTGCACACCACCTGTGCACGGCCCGTTCGCTGTCCGTGAGAGCTATCGGCTGACGGTCGGCGGCAGTGCGGGCGCCTCCTCGGGCGCCGGGGTGACGATGGCCAGTTGGTCGGTGACGTAGCTGTCCTGGTCGTCGGTGTCGTCGTCCTCGTCGTCGAACTCGGTGTCCTCGTCGGCGCCCGCCTCCGCGACCCGCTCGAGGTCCTTCTCGACCCGTCGCGTCGTGCCCTGGGCGACCGCGCACAGGATCGGCTCCTCGCCCTCGGTTTCGGCGTAGACGTCGCAGTGGGTGACGGCCTGACGGCGGGTGGCGCCGAGCACGGTGGCGTGCACCCGCAGCCGCTCGCCGAGGGCGGGACGCAGGTAGGTGATGGTGAAGCCGCCGGTCAGCACGTTGGGACCCAGAACGGTGCCCGCGGCGAAGGTGAGCGCGTTGTCGGCCGCGTAGGCCAGCACGCCACCGTGCACGAATCCGAACTGCTGACCGTGCTCGGGCTGGATCTCGATCACCAGTGTGGCCGCACCGTCCCCGAATTCCGTGAGTTCGGTGCCGACGAGTCGGGCGAACGGTTGCGCGGCGAGTACCTGGCGGGCCAGGTCGAGGTCGAGGGTGGTGGCTTCGGTCGGCATCGGGTGTTCCGTTCTTCGAGCTCGGTCATGACATCGGTTGGCGCGCTACGGATATTGCCATCCTGGGGCGGTGACGAGTACGCCAGTGCCGCACCGCGAGCTGCCCGGTTGCGCCGTTTTGTCGGTACCGTGCGGTAATACTTCACCCGTGCCCCAGTGGCTGCTGCATGTCGATCTCGACCAGTTCCAGGCGGCGGTGGAATTCCGGCGTCGTCCTGAGCTGCGCGGACTGCCGGTCATCGTGGGCGGCGAGGGCGATCCGGCGCAGCCGCGCAAGGTCGTCACCTGCGCGTCCTATCCGGCCAGGGCCTTCGGCGTGCGCGCGGGGATGCCGTTGAAGATGGCGCAGCGCAAGTGCCCGGAGGGCGTGTTCCTGCCGGTCGACATGGCCGCCTACGAGGTGGCCTCCGACGAGATCATGGCGACGCTCGGCCGGGTCGCCGGGGCTGTCGAGGTGTGGGGCATGGACGAGGCGTTCGTGGCCACCGACGGTGACCCGTGGCGGCTGGCCGCCGAGATCCGCCGTGCCGTCACCGAGCTGGGTCTGACCTGCTCGGTCGGCATCGGCGACAACAAGCTCACCGCGAAACTGGCCACCGGTTTCGCCAAGTCGACCGGCAAGACCTCCGCCGAGCCCGAGCACGACCCGGGCGCGGCGGCCGGGGTGTTCGAACTGACCGCGGCGAACTGGGCCGAGCTGATGGGCCACCGCCCCACCGACGCGCTATGGGGCGTCGGGGCCCGGATCGCCAAGCGGATGGCCGAGCTGGACATCGTCACCGTCGCCGATCTGATGGCCGCCGACCGGCAGCGCCTGGCCGCCGAGTTCGGCCCGAACACCGGCCCCTACCTGTGGGTCCTCGGTCACGGCAAGGGCGACACCGAACTCTCGACCACCCCGCGGATACCGGTGGGCCGCAGCAAGTCCGAGACCTTCCCGCACGATCTGACCGACCCGGACGAGATCCGCCGCGAAGTCGCGCGCCTGGCCACCGAGGTCGCCGAGGAGATGATCGAGCACCAGCGCATCAGCACCCGGGTCGCGGTCACGGTCCGCACGAAAACCTTCTACACCCGCAGCAAGCAGCGCAAACTCCCCCAACCGACCGCCGATGTCGCCACCATCGTCGACACCGCCCTGGCCATCATCGACCGCTTCGAACTCGACCGCCCCATCCGCCTCCTCGGCGTCCGCCTCGAACTCCTCCCGCCCGACGCGCCGGGCGGTTGAGCCCCTCGGCGGGGTCTGCCGGTGCGCTGGTTCGCCTCGTATGCTCGGACCCATGGATTACTCCGCGATGGTGGCCCGTGAATCCGACGGTGGGATCGTGCTCGCTCGTGAGCAGGTCGGGGAGGATTTCCTCGGCGAGGGCGAGGTGACGATCAAGGTTCATTACTCGAGCGCCAACTACAAGGATCTCCTGGCGATCACGCCGCGCGGCGGCGTGGTGCGCAACTATCCGATCGTGCCCGGCATCGACCTCACCGGTGAGGTGGTCGCGTCCGAGACCGACGACTTCGCCCCCGGCGATCAGGTGATCGCGCACGGCTACGAGCTCGGTGTCTCGCGCAACGGTGGTTTCGCCGAGTACGCGCGGGTGCCCGCCGAATGGGTGGTCCGCCTGGACGGCCTGGACACCAGGGACGCCGCCACGATCGGCACGGCAGGCTTCACCGCGGCGATGAGCGTGCAGGCCCTGCTCGACAACGGTCTCACCCCCGACGACGGCGCGGTCCTGGTCACCGGAGCGACCGGCGGCGTCGGCACCGTCGCCATCGACATCCTCTCCGGCCTCGGCTTCGAGGTCATCGCCTCCACCGGCAAGACCGACGCGAGCGACCTGCTGGCCGAGCTGGGTGCCAACGAGGTCATCGGCCGCCTCCCGCTGGACCCGGACGCCAAGCCGCGCCCGCTCAACAAGGCGGTCTGGGCTTCGGCGGTCGACAGCGTCGGTGGCGCTTCCCTGGCCCACGTCCTGAGCGCCATCGGCTACGGCGGCGCCGTCGCGGCCAGCGGCCTCACCGGCGGCGCCGAACTGCCCGCCACCGTGCTGCCGTTCATCCTGCGCGGTGTCAGCCTGCTCGGCATCGACTCGGTGTTCCTGCCGATCGAGAAGCGTCGTGCGCTGTGGACCGCACTGGGCAAAGAGCTGCGCCCGCAGCACCTCTCGACGATCGAGTCGTTCGCCCCGATCACCGAGGTGGACCGAGTGCTGCGATCGATCAAGGACGGCACCCATTCCGGTCGCACGGTGATCGGGGTGGCGGGCGAGTTCTGAGCGGACCGGAGCACACCGTCGGCTGTCGACGGCGTACCGAGCGTCGCGCAGCCCTACTTCGCCGGGAACGATGGAGGGAACAGCTCCTCGACCGGCCTGCGCAGATAGTCGCGCTCGGAGTACGCCGCGCGCATCCGATCGAACAGCCCTTGCGCGCGGCGCGACATCGCGGACAGGTCGATGCCGGGAATCGCGCCGTCCCGCAGGGTGATTCGTCCGGCGACCATCGAGAAGTCCGCCGCCCGCGCGGTGCTGTTCATGCACAGGGTGCGGATCGGATCATCGAGGACACCGTCGCGGGGATCGTCGAGGCGGAAGGCGACCAGGTCGGCGGTCGCCCCGGCCGCGAGTCTGCCCAGGTCGGGGCGTCGTAGGGCGTCCGCGCCGCCGAGCGTGGCCGCCGTCAGATACTCGCCGTAGGTCGCGCCGTCGAGCCGACGGGTGAGCAGTTTGGCGATGGTGACGCCGATGTCGATGCCGCGCACCAGATCCGGTGGGAAGGAGTCGGTGCCCAGCGCGATCCGCACGCCCGCCGCGCGGTAGCGGTCGAAGGTGTCCAGCGCCGAGGCGTGCCTGGCCGAGGTGAGCGGGCAGTGCACGATCGTGGCCCCCGACGCGGCCAGGGTGCCGAGATCGTGGTCGGTGTCCGCGTCGACCTGCGGGTGCGCGTCGAGGTAGATGCCGTGGGGGATCAGCAGATTCGGCCCGAGCAGTCCGGTCCGCGCCAGCACTTCCAGCGGCGGTGCGGCGAAGCGTTCCAGGATGAACTCGCGCTCCACCAATCCTTGGAGCGCGTGCAGGCGGACCAGGGCGCCGCTCGCCGAGGCGAGCTCGGCCGTGCGCCGCATCAGCTCCTCGGTGAGCGTCTCGATCCGGCACGGCAGCAGCGTGCCGTGCACGAGATCGGAGCCGCGCTCCGCGGCCCAGTCGAGAAACCTGGCCGCACCATCGAATCCGGCGCGGCCGAGTTCGTCGTTCCAGTAGACGGACCGCGTGCCGTCCGCGTCCACCACGTTGACCCCACCGCGATACGCGGGGCCGAGGTACACCCGCAGCCCGAGCCGTTGCGCCGCCTCGGCCATCGCGACGGCGTCGTCGAACGTCTCGGCCCAGTCGCTGTGTACTTCCGAGGCGATCGGCATCGCCGTCGTCACTCCGTGCAGCAGCAATTGGACGAAGCTGTATTCGCGGATGAACGCCCGCTCCTCGGCGTCGAAGACCGCCCGCCGTCGATGCGTGGCATAGTCCCGTGACCAGTGCAGGCCCAGACCCAGCTCGCGCGACTGCCACGAATCCAGAATCGTGTGGTCGATATCGGCGAGCGCGTCGAGATCGATGAGGCCGGGCAGCAACAGCGCGTTCCCGAGATCGATCACCTCGTCGGCCGGTTCCGCGCCGCGTGGCCCGACGGCCACGATGCGTGAACCCGCCACCACCACTTCGGCATCGGTGAGCAGCACGTGCCCACCCGCCGAGTCCGCCGCAGCGGCCTCGGTGCGCTCGGCGGAATACGCCAGCACATGCCGTGCGCGAATACTTCGTCGCACGCTCAGCTCCCTTCCCTGCCGAAACGTCCGGGGATCTCGAACCCCTCGATCGCTGTGTCGACCGAAACCACGGCGCCCCGATGGATGACGGTCCGGGCGGCGGGCCGATCCATCACGGCCGCCGTCGGGCTCACCGCGTCGACCAGGAAGAACTCCGCCGGATCACCGACCGCGACACCGGGATGCGGATCGAGCAGGTCGAGCGGACGCAGACTCCGATCGATCACGCTCGCGCCGCCCCAGGTCGCCACGGCCAGTGCGTGCTCCACGTGCTGATCCGACCCGTACCCGTTGACGAACGCGAGTTGCCACGCGCGGTCGAGCATGTCGCCGTTGCCGTAGGGCGACCAGTAGTCCCGCTGACCGTCCATCCCGACCCCGACCCGCACGCCGGCGGCCGCCAGGTCGAGCAGGGGCAGTGCCCAGCCCTGCGCGCCCGCCGCGTGCGTCAGCGCGATATCGAACTCCGCCAGCTGCGCGATGGCCCCCGGCACGCCGGGCAGTCCACTGGCCAGACACCGCGCGTGCGAGATGGTCACCCGACCGGTCATCCCGAGTGCCCGCACCCGCTCGATGATCAGCGACAACGTGAACAGCCCGAGCTCGCCCGCCTCGTGCAGATGGATGTCGACCCCGGCCTGGTGCTTTTCGGCCAACCCGAACACCGCGTCGAGATGCCGTACCGGATCACGGTCGAGTTCGCACGGGTCCATCCCGCCGACCAGGTCGGCACCGGCCGAGAGCGCCGCGTCCATCAGATCGACGACACCGGGTTCGAGCAGAATGCCGACCTGCGGGAACGCCACGATCTCCACGTCGCAGACGTCGGCGTAGCGTTCCCGCGCCGCGAGTTCACCCTCGAGCTTCGCGAGCCCGGTGTCGGCGTCCACCTGGGCGTGGCTGCGAATCCTGGTGGCGCCGTTGGCGACCGCGACGGCGAGGGTGAACGAGGCCCGCTCGGTCACCGAGCGCTCGGCCGTGCGCCACTGCGCCCGGTCGTTCATGATCCGGCCCCACCGGCCCGGCTCGCCGGTCTGCGCCCGGAACGGCAGCCCCAGGCGACTGGAATCCAGGTGCAGGTGCACGTCGGACAGGGCGGGCAGGAGCAGCCTGCCCGCGCCGTCGACCCGCTCGGCGGCCGTCCTCGTCGTGCCGGTCGCCGCGACCGTGGCGACCACGCCGTCCTCGATGAGCACGTCCACCGGCTCGGTGCCCCACGGGCGCACATCGCTGAGCAGCAGCGAATCCCCCATGGACTCAGTCCTTTCCGAAGCTCGCCAGGTCGACGGTGATCATCCCGTCCGCCCGGGGCTGCCACCGCAGCGCCGGGTCGACGGCGTAGCTGGCGTCCGGGGTGTAGAGGCCGATCAGCAGCGCCTTCGCGTCGTTGAGGGTGAACAGCTCGCGGTAGACGTCGATCCTGGCCTGCCCGGCGACGGTCCGGGTCTTGGCCACCAGCGCCTGGGTTTCCGGCAGCATCGCGTAGTCGTTCCACTGCCCGCCGAACATCGAGGCGATCGGCGCGTCACCGTCCATGGTGGAGGGGGCGTAGGTGTTGAGGTAGATGCCGGTGGCGGCCTTCTTGCTGTAGATCATCTGCGACAGGCTGCTCTGATCGGTGCCCTGCAACGTGATGGTGATGCCGACCTCGGCGAGGTTGGCCTGGATCGACTGGGCGATCTCCGAACTCAGCGGGATGCGCCCGTTGGTCGCGTACTGGAACGGGATCGGCGTCCCGCGGTAGCCCGCCGCGGCCAGCAACTGCTTGGCCTTGGCGGTATCACGCACCGGCGCCGGGTAATTCGGGTCGAATCCGCCGACGTTCTCGGCGACCAGCTGGTTGTCGACCGTCGCCCGGCCCGCCAGCAGGGTCTTCACGATGCCCTCGCGATCGATCGACAGCGCGATCGCCTCGCGGACCCGCTGGTCGGCCAGTGGACCGGCGGTGGCGTTCATGCCGAGGAAGGTGACACCGTTGGAGACCCGCGACTCGATCCGCACGCTCGATGAACCCTCCACGGCCGCCACCTGATTCGGGGCGACCAGCGCGATGTCGAGGCTGCCGGACTGGACACCGTTGAGCCGGGCGTCGGCGTCGGCCACCGTCTTGAAGGTGACCGCCTCCATCGTGGCCTTCTCGCCCCAGTAGTCCGGATTGCGCTTGACCGCGTATTCGACGCCGCGCGTGTAGTGATCGAAGACGAACGGCCCGGACCCGACCGGCGCGGCGGCGAATCCCACGGACCCCAGCTTCGTGTACACCGACTCGGGCACGATCGAGACGCCGGTGGTGATCGTCGGCCACGCGGAGAACGGGGCGTTGAGGCTGAACACCACGGTGTTGCCGGGTCCGACGGCGGCGGAGGTGAACATCTCCATGTAGGTGGCCGGGTCGCCGGTCGGCGTCGCCTTGATCTGGTTGTAGGTGAACGCGACATCGGAGGCCTTCAGCGGCTCGCCGTTGTGGAATTTCACACCGTCGCGGATGGTGAAGGTCCACTGGGTGAAGTCGGCGTTGTGCTCCCACTTCGTCGCCAGCTTCGGCCCGATCACGCCTTCGCTGTCGAATCGGGCGAGCTGGTCGAAGGTCGCGAAGTAGTAGTTGTAGCCGGCCAGCGACCCGTCACTGATCGGGTCGGGCACGTCGGTCGGCTCGGTGACCGCGCCGACGACCAGCGTTGTCGCCGAAGCGGTGTCGGAACCCGCGGGCGCGCAGGCACTGAGGGTGAAGGTGGCGAAGGCGAGGACGGCGAGCCCTGTCGCCATCCCGCGGGTGATCGGTTTCATCGGTTTCCTTTCGACGGGCGTGCGAGCGGGTGCAGGCAGGCCGCGACATGGTCGGTACGACCCTGTGGTTCGAGTTCCGGTACGCGCGTCGCGCAGTCGGCGGTGGCGAGGGGGCAGCGGGTGCGGAAGGTGCAGCCGCTCGGTGGGTTCGCGGCATCGGGCAGTTCGCCGCGCACCAGCGTCGAGGTGTCGCGGCGGCGTCGATGCGGGTCGGGCACGGGCGCCGAGGCGATCAGGGCCCGCGTGTACGGGTGCGCGGGGCCGGTGAAGACGTCTTCGGTCGCGCCGATCTCGACGAGCTTGCCCAGGTGCATCACCGCGATCCGGTCGGACAGGTGGCGCACCACCGACAGATCGTGGGCGATGAACAGATACGACAGCCCGAGCTGTTCCTGTAGGTCCTGTAGCAGATTGATGACCTGGGCCTGCACCGAGGCGTCCAGCGCGGAGACGGGTTCGTCGAGCACCAGCACCTCGGGCCCCGGGGCGAGCGCCCTGGCGATGCCGAGCCGCTGCCGCTGCCCGCCGGAGAACTCGGCGGGCTTGCGCGCCAGCGCGTCGCGGCCCAGTCCCACCTGATCCAGCAGCTCCACCACGCGCTCTCGCCGGTATCCGCCCGCGATACGCAGCGGCTCGGCGACGATGTCGTGCGCGGTCATGCGCGGATCGAGAGAGGAGTACGGGTCCTGGAACACCAGCTGGACCCGGTTGCGCAGTGCGCGCCGGGCCTGCGGGCGCAGCGTCGCCAGATCGTGGCCGAGGATCCGGATCGAGCCCGCGCTCGGGGTATTGATCCCGAAAAGGGTGCGGACCAGCGTCGACTTGCCGCCGCCGGATTCGCCGACCAGGCCGAAGGTCTCGCCGCGGCGGACCGCGAAGCTCACGCCGTCGAGGGCGCGGAGCCTGCGTGTGCCGAGGAGCCCGCGCCTGCTGGTGAAGCTCACCTCCAGTCGGTCGACCCGGATGACGTCCTCGGGCTCGTCGATCGTCGTCATGCGGAGAGGTCCTGTTCGATCGGCGCGGACTCGATCGCGGGCGGGCAGGCCACCGCGCGCCCGCCGGCCAGCGGGACGAGAACCGGTGTGGTGGTAGAGCATTCGTCGTTCTTCCCGGCGAACTCGCAGCGCGGGGCGAAGCCGCATCCGGGCGGACGTCGCGTCGGTGACGGGGGCGAACCGGGGATGGCGTAGGCCCTGGCGCCGCCCGACTGTCCGAGCAGGCTGCGTTGCAGCCCCCGGGTGTACGGGTGGGTGGCGTCGTCGAAGATCTGCCACACGGTCCCGGTCTCGACGACCCGGCCCGCGTACATGATCGCCACCCGATCGGCGTACTGCGCGACCAAGCCGAGGTCGTGGGTGATCAGGACCATCGCCGCGCCACTGCGGGCGCGGGCCTGCGCCAGCACCTCCATGAGCTGGGCCTGGATGGTGACGTCGAGGGCCGTGGTCGGCTCGTCGGCGATGAGCACCGCCGGATCGTTGGCCATCGCCATGGCGATCACCGCGCGCTGCCGCATGCCACCGGACCACTGGTGCGGGTAGGCGCGGGCCCGCTCGGCAGGCTGGGGAATGCCCACGGCGGCGAGGAGTTCGACGACGCGCCGAGTGCGTGCCCGGGCGTCGAGCCGCTGGTGCACGGCCAGCGCGCGCCCGATCTGGACGCCGACCCGGCGGACCGGGTTGAGCGTGGTCATCGGGTCCTGGAAAACCATGCCGAGCTCGGCGCCGCGGAGCTTGCGCAGGGTCTCGTCGTCCGCACCGACGAGTTCGGCGCCACGGAAACGCACACTGCCCGAGAAGATCTCCAGCGGTGCGGGCAGCAGGCCGAGCACGGCGAGCATCGTCACCGACTTGCCGGAGCCGGATTCGCCGACGAGACAGAGCACTTCACCCTCGGCCAGCCGCAGGCTCACCGAGTCGACGAGCACCACCCGCTCCCCCGCCGCCGTCTCGTAGCCCACGGTGAGATCGGTGATCTCCAACAGCGCGCTCATGCCGCGACCTCCTTCGCGAGTGCGCCGCGCCGGGCCCGCCGCACCCGGCGCAGCCCCTGCCCCTCGTCGGTGAATCGCCTACTGGCCAGCAGGGTTCCGCCGATCACCAGCAGCAGGGCGACGGCGGGCACGATCGTCAGATACGGGGCTTGGCGCAGATATTTCTGCCCGTCGGTGATCATCAATCCCCAGCTCGGGGTGGGCGGTTGCACGCCGAGACCGAGGTAGTCGAACGAGGAGATCATGATCAGCACGTTGCCGAGATCGGCGGTCGCCAGGATCAGCACCGGCGCGGTGACGTGTCCGACGACGTGCTCGCGCATCACCCAGCCCGAGCGCGCACCGAGCAACTTCGGCGCGATCACGAAATCGCGGCCGGACAGGCCCAGTGCCACCGAGCGCGCCACTCTGGCGTAGCCGACCCAGAAGGTGACGCCGAGGATCGTGGCCATCAGCACGGTGCTCGGTCCGCGAATGGCCGACACGGCCATGATCACCAGTGTCATCGGGACCGCGAGCTGCACGTCCGCGACGCCCATCAGCACGTTGTCGGTGACGCCGCGGAAGTAGCCCGACACCGTGCCGATCGCCATCCCGATCAGCGCGTTGACCACCACGATCACCAGGACCAGCCCGAGCGTGATCCGCCCGGCCAGCGCCAGCCTGCTCGCCAGGTCACGGCCGAGCGAATCGGTGCCGAGCGGGTAGTGCCCGTCGGTGAACGGCCGGGTGAACGCGGACGCGAGGTGCTGCGCGTACGGGTCGTAGCCGGGAAAGAGCGGGTAGAGCAGTGAGAACAGGACAACGGCCAGGATCATCGCGACGCCGGCGATCGTGGCGTGCTGACGGGGGCGGATCACCGGACCCTCGCTCTCGGGTCGATGACGCCGTAGAGGACGTCGATGCCGAAGTTGACGATCACGAAGATCGTCGCGATCACCACCAGCCCGGACTGGACCACCGGAAAGTCCCGGTTGAACACCGCGTCGAGCATGAGCTGACCCAAACCCGGCCAGGCGAAGACGTTCTCGACGATGACCAGACCACCGAGCAAGGTGCCCAGGGTGATTCCGGAGATGGTGAGTACCGGCAGCAGCGCGTTGGGCAGGACATCGCGCAGCAGCACCGACGACCGGCGCTCGCCGCGCGCGTAGGCGGTGCGCACGTAGTCCTGAGAGCTCTCCGCGACCAGCGAGTTGTCCAGCAGCCGCGAATACACGACGAACTGCGCGGTCGCGATGGTCACCGCGGGCATGACGATCGCGAGCGGATCGGCACCGGCCAGTGACGGTAACCAGCCCAGCGTCACCGAGAACACCAGCACCAGCAGCAGCCCGAACAGGAAGTCCGGCACGGCGAGTCGGGCCGCGCCGAGTCCGAGTGCGACCCCGCGCAACGACCAGCGGCCACTGAGATGGATGACGAGCACGACGGCGAAGGCCAGCGCGAGCCCGATCGCGAAGCCGGTGACGCCCAGTTGCAGGGAGGCGGGCAGACGCTGCAGGACCAGCGACATCGACGAGGTGCCGGTCTGCTGGTAGGAGTCCCCGAAATCACCCGACAGAATTCCGGTCAGGTAGTCGAGGTACTGGGTCAGCGGCGGCTTGTCGAAGCCGAGTTCGTGGTCGAGTGCCGCGATATCGGCCGCACTGGCGGTCTCGGGCAGCAGCGACGCGGCGGGGCTTCCGGTCAGCCTGCCGAGCAGGAATGCCAGTGAGATGACGGCGAAAACGGTGATCACCGCCTGCGCGAAGCGGCGGAGCAGATAGACGGCCAACTCGCATCCTCTCTGTGGCCGATGGTGAATCGGTATACAGAATTGGAGTTGGGTGTATCCCGCTTGTGTTCCGCACGTTTCGGTCCGGTGAATGATGCGGCTGGTCGAAAAGATATATATTTCGTGGTCAATGGGTGTTTTCGGACCGCTGTCCGACGGCGTATCCGGCTTCGGTGCACCAGTGATCCCTGCGCGACCAGATGAAACAACGGTCGACCGAAGATATATTCGTAGACTTACTCCGTGGCCCGAGACCAACGTCGCCCGGCGGAAGCCGTCGACGACACCTCCCAGACCCGGCGGATCTACGACGAGCTTCGGCGCAACATCATCACCGGGGTATACCGGGAAGGCGAGAAGCTACCGGAGGCCCGTGTCGCCGCCATGCTCGGCACCTCGCGACTGCCGGTGCGCGAGGCGCTGGCGCTGCTCGAATTCGACGGCATCGTCAGCGCGCTGCCCCGGCGCAGCGCGGTCGTGCGCTCCTGGGATCGCGCGGCGGTGGAGGAACTCTTCGACGTGCGGATCGGGCTGGAACCGCTCGGCGCCCGGCTCGCCGCCGCCCGCATCCGGCAGGGTCACGACAGCGCACCGCTGCGAGCCGCGCTACGAGAAGCGCAGGTGGCCACCGACTCTCGTGATCCGCTGCGGATCGCCGAGACCAACGCGAAGCTGCACGGCGCGATCGTCGAACTGTCCGGCAACAGCCTGCTCACCCAGCTGATGCGCACCATTCTCGCCCGGATGGCGTGGCTGTTCTTCCTCACCGCCGACCGCGACACCGAGGAGCAGCGCGACGAACATCGCCACCTCATCGAGGCGATCTCCTCCGGCGACGAACGCCTCGCCGAGTACGCGATGCTCAGCCACACCGAGGCGGGCCGCACGCCGACGCTGGCCATCGTCACCGCGCTGCGCCACGCCGACCCCGCCTGACAGCGGGGTCGGCGCGGTTCGGTCAGGCCGCGGTGACAGGGACCGGGTCCTCGGCGAACTGGGTGCGGTAGAGCTCGGCGTAGCGGCCGTCGGCATTGAGCAGGTCGGCGTGGGTGCCGCGCTCGACGATGCGGCCCTGCTCGAGCACCACGATCTGATCGGCGGAGCGGATCGTGGACAGCCGGTGGGCGATCACCAGCGCGGTCCGGCCGTGCAGCGCCTCGGTGAGCGCTTCCTGCACCGCCGCCTCGGAGGTGGAGTCCAGCGAGGCGGTGGCCTCGTCGAGGATCACCACGCGGGGCTGCTTGAGCAGCAGGCGCGCGATGGTCAGGCGCTGGCGTTCACCACCGGAGAGGCGGTAGCCGCGCTCGCCGACGACGGTGTCGAGGCCGTCGGTGAGCGAGTCGACCAGCTCGCCGAGCCGGGCCCGGCGCAGCGCGTCCCACAGTTCGTCCTCGGTCGCCTCCGGCCGTGCCAGCAGCAGGTTGGCGCGGATCGTGTCGTGGAACAGGTGACCGTCCTGGGTGACCAGGCCGACCGTGCGCTGGATGGACTCGGTGGTCAGCTCGCGCACATCGGTGCCGTTGAGCCGGACCGCGCCGGAGTCGACGTCGTAGAGGCGCGAAACCAGCTGGGCGATGGTGGATTTGCCCGCGCCGGACGAGCCGACCAGGGCGATCAGCTGGCCGGGCTCGGCCCGCAGCGACACCTCGTGCAGCACCTCCACGCCGCCCCGGGTGTCCAGGGTCGCCACGTCCTCGAGCGAGGCCAGCGAGACCTTGTCGGCCGAGGGGTAGCCGAAGGTCACCGCGTCCAGCTCCACCGCGACCGGACCGTCGGCGACCGGGACCGCGCCGGGCGCGTCCTCGATCAGCGGCCGCAGATCCAGCACCTCGAACACGCGCTCGAAACTCACCAGTGCCGACATGATCTCCAGGCGCGCGCTGGCCAGCGCGGTGAGCGGGGTGTAGAGGCGGGTCAGCAGCAGTGACAGGGCGACGACCGAACCCGCGTCCAGACTGCCCTGCAGGGCGTACCAGCCGCCCAGGCCGTAGACCAGGGCCAGGGCCAGCGCGGAGACCAGGGTGAGCGAGGTGACGAAGGTGGTCTGCAGCATGGCGGTGCGCACGCCGATGTCGCGGACCCGGGTGGCGCGCACCGCGAACTCCGCGGACTCCTGCCGCGGCCTGCCGAACAGCTTCACCAGGGTGGCGCCCGGCGCGGAGAAGCGCTCGGTCATCTGGGTGCTCATGGCGGCGTTGAGCTGCGCGGCCTCGCGCTGCATGGCGGCCAGCCGATTGCCCGCCCGGCGCGCGGGGATCACGAACACCGGCAGCAGCACGAGCGCGAGCAGGGTGATCTGCCAGGAGATGCTGAGCATGACCGCGAGGGTCAGCGCCAGCGTCACCAGGTTGGTGACCACGCCCGACAGAGTGTCGCTGAACGCGCGCTGCGCGCCGATCACATCGCTGTTGAGCCTGCTCACCAGCGCGCCGGTCCTGGTGCGGGTGAAGAACGCGACCGGCATCTTCTGCACGTGATCGAACACGGCGGTGCGCAGGTCCAGGATCAGGCCCTCACCGATCCGGGCGGACAGCCACCGGATGACGATGCCGAGGCCGGCGTCGAGCACCGCCAGGCCCGCGATGGCGAGCGCGAGGATGACGACCGTGCGCGGCGCCGAGCCGCCGACGATGTCGTTGACGACGCGACCGGCCAGCACCGGCGTCGCCACGCCGAGCACCGCGGCGAGCACGCTGAGCAGCAGGAACGCCGAGATCCGCCGCCAGTGCGCCTCGGCGAAACGCAGAATGCGCCGCGCGGTGGACAGGCTGAACGGCCGCTCCTCCTCGGGCGCGTTCATCCGCCGGTACATCTGGCTGTAGGCCACCGATTCGATACTCACTGCCGCACTCCTCTTCGCTCCCCACCCATCGAACTCCTGCCCACCGACACTAAAACCTCAACAAAGGTTGACTGCAAATACATTTCCGGGACCGCCCGTTCCGCCGGCAGCGAACACCGGCGAAATAAGCTGGTCGGGTGGATGGCGACCGGAGTGCGGAGCTACTGGCCGATGCCCTGCGCGGCCGGCTCGACGGCGCGGTCGACGCGTCGGTCCGCCGCCGCGCCGAGTACTCCTCGGACGCCTCCAACTACCGGGTCCGGCCCACGCTGGTGGTGTTCCCGCGCCACGACGCCGATGTCGCCGCGACCGTCACCTTCGCCCGCGAACACGGGCTCTCGCTGACCGCGCGCGGCGCGGGGACCTCGGTGGCGGGCAATGCCGTGGGTCCCGGGATCGTGCTCGATTTCAGCAGGCATCTGCGGGGCGTGCTGGCGGTCGATCCGCAGGCGCGGACGGCCCGGGTGCAGCCGGGCGTCGTGCTTTCGGACCTGCAACGACGGCTGCGGTCCGACGGTCTGCGGTTCGGGCCCGACCCGTCCACCCAGGACCGCTGCACGCTGGGCGGGATGATCGGCAACAACGCCTGCGGGCCGCACGCGCTGGCCTGGGGGCGCACCTCCGATCGGGTGCGGTCGCTGCGCGTCGTCGACGGGACGGGCACCGAACGGGTGCTCGGGGACGACCTCGGCGTGGTTCCCGGTCTGGCCGGATTCGCCACCGCCAACCTCGCGGTATTGCGCACCGAGCTGGGCCGATTCGATCGGCAGGCGTCCGGGTACGGGCTGGAACACCTACTGCCGGAGCGTGGTTCGTCGATCGCGAAGGCATTCGTCGGCACCGAGGGCACCTGTGGACTGCTGCTCGAGGCCGAACTCGACCTCACCCCGGTGCCCGCCGCCACTGTGCTGACCGTGCTCGGCTACCCCGATATCGCCACGGCGGCAGACGATGTCGCCGCGGTCACCAGGTACGGGCCGATCGCGGTGGAGGGCATCGATGCCGGTCTGGTCGACCGGGTCCGCGCGCATCGCGGCACGGTGCCCGCACTGCCGCGCGGGCGCGGATGGCTGTTCGTCGAGACGGCGGGGGCGAGTGCCGACGAGGCGTTCGCGCAGGCCGAGCGGCTGTGCCGGGAGGCGAACGCCGAGGACCATCGCATCGTCACCGATCCCGCTGCCGTGGCGGCACTCTGGCGGATCCGGGCCGACGGAGCCGGATTGGCCGGGCGCACACCGGACGGTCGTCCCGCCTGGCCCGGCTGGGAGGACGCCGCCGTCCCACCCGCTCAGCTGGGTCGCTACTTGCGCGAATTCGCCTCGCTCACCGCGGCGTACGAGGTCGACGGGCTGCTGTACGGCCATATCGGCGACGGTTGCATCCACGTCCGGCTCGATTTCCCGATCGCCGACGCGCCCCGGCGTTTCCGGTCCTTCCTGTTCGACGCCGCCGAACTCGTAGTGCGCCACGGTGGTTCGCTCTCCGGCGAACACGGCGACGGGCGCGCCAGATCCGAACTGCTCGCGGTGATGTACTCCCCCGCCGCGCGTGCCGCCTTCGCCGGGTTCAAGGCGTTGTTCGACCCCGACGACGTGCTCAACCCCGGCGTCCTCGTCGACGCGGCGCCCGTGGATGGCGACCTGCGAGTCGCGGGGCTGCGTCCGCTGCCCTCGGTGGGTGGTTTCGCGCTGGCCGACGATGCCGGCGATCTGTCCACAGCTGTGCACAGGTGTGTAGGAATCGGCAAGTGCCGGGCGGACACTCGCGCCTCGGGCGGCTTCATGTGCCCGTCGTACCTGGCGACCGCCGACGAGAAGGACAGCACTCGAGGCCGCGCCCGCGTCCTCCAAGAGGTCGTCCGCGGCGAACTCGATTGGCGCGCACCGGCGGTCGAGGAATCACTGGATCTGTGCCTGTCCTGCAAGGCCTGTGGATCGGACTGCCCGGCGGGCGTCGACATGGCCACCTACAAATCCGAAACCCTGTACCGCCGCTACCGAGGTCGCCCCCGGCCCCTCGACCACTACGTCCTGGGCCGACTTCCCCGCTGGCTCACTGCCGCCCAACGCTTTCCCCGCCTGGCCAACACTCTCGCCGCCCGCCCCCTGCTCCGCCGAACCGCCATGCGCGCGGTCGGCATCGATCCCCGCCGCCGAGCACCGGTCCTCGCGCCGACGCCGTTCCGCCGGATCTGGCAGGAAATCGGTGGCAACCGCCGCACCGAGCCCGCGGTCGCCGCCCTCGTGCGCTCCCGCCACCACGACCTACTGCCGCACTCGCGCACCGACGACCCCGCCGCCACCACCACCACGAAAGCGACGTCGACCGGGTCGTCGACGGGGAGCGAGCGCACGGTGCTGCTGTGGGTGGATTCCTTCACCGACACCTTCGATCCGGCGAACGCGATCGCCGCGACGGTGTTGCTCGAAGAACTCGGCTACCGGGTACATATCCCCACGGCTCGGGTCTGCTGTGGATTGACGTGGATAACCACCGGACAGCTCGACGGCGGGCGTGCTCGGCTGCGGGCGACGGTGGAGGCGCTGGCCGACCACGTGGCCGCGGGTGGACTGGTCGTCGGTCTCGAACCGTCGTGTACCGCCGCGCTGCGCGCCGACCTGCCGGAACTACTGGCCGATGATCCGCGGGCGGCGCGGGTCGCGGCTGCCGTTCGGACGCTGGCCGAGCTCCTGGTCGACCAGCCCGGATGGCGGCCGCCGCCCCGTGCGGGGGAACGGGTCGTGGTACAGCCGCATTGTCATCAGCATGCCGTCGGTGGGTTCGCCGCGGAGCGCAGGTTGCTGGCCGCGATGGGCGTCACCGTCGAGGAGCTGGCCGGGTGCTGTGGGCTGGCCGGGAACTTCGGAATGCAGAGAGGCCACTACGAGGTGTCCGTCGCGGTCGCGGAGAGTGCCCTGCTCCCGGCCCTGCGCGCAGCCCCGGACGGCACGACGTTCCTGGCGGACGGCTTCTCCTGCCGGACGCAGGCCGAGCAGCTGGCGAACGTCCGAGGAGTGTCGTTGGCGACGTTCCTCTTGGGCGGCTGAGGTGCGCGGCCGTCCGATGCGTGCGCCGTGTCCGGCGCCCGCGCGGTAGGCCCGCGGTCGAACGCGGCTCAGCTACCGCCGGGCAGGGTGCCGGGCGCGATCTGGTACCCCGAGCTGCCCGCCGACCCGCTGCCCCACGCCGCCAGCAGCCAGTTGAGTGCGTTGGTGATCATCGGGTACCTCCTGCATCGATGGGATGCCGGCTGTTTGCCAACACGATCTACATCGCGGTGAACGTGGCGAATATTACGAACACGCATCGGCGCGGGAGCGGGCGCGCACAATGGTCGGGTGCGCGATCAGACCCTCGACCCCGGCCTGACGACGGCCGGGCTGTCCAGGACCGTCCGGTCGAGCAGACCGTTCGACGTCGGGCTCACCGTGGTCCCGCTGCGGCGCGGCGGCGGCGATCCGTGTCACCACGTCGACGCCGACGGCGCGCACTGGCACGCCTCCCGGATGCCGACCGGGGTGGTCACCTACCGGCTCGTCCAGGACGGCCGCGACGGCGCGCACGCGCGCGCCTGGGGACCCGGCGCCGAGGAATTCCTGGCCGGGCTGGACCGGATGCTGTGCCTCGAGGAAGACTTGGCCGACTTCACGCCCGAGCATCCCAAGCTGGTCGAAGCCCATCGCGTGGTGCCCGGCCTGCGGATGCTGCGGACCGGGCTGGTGTTCGAATCGCTGGTGCCGGCGATCCTCGAGCAGAAGGTGCACACCAAGTCCTCGTTCGCGGCCTGGCGCAGCCTGGTCCGTGAGTTCGGCGCGCGGGCGCCGGGGCCCGCGCCCGCCGGGCTGATGGTCGCGCCCGACGCCGAGACCTGGCGGCGCATCCCGTCGTGGAAGTACCACCGGGCCAATGTCGGCCCGCAGCGGGCACAGACCATCGTGCGCGCGGCCCGGGTCGCCGACTCGATCGAGCGCACCGCGCAGCTCTCGCCCGGCGAGGCCGCGCGGCGGTTGCGCAGCCTGCCCGGCATCGGTGTCTGGACGGTTGCCGAGACCGCGCAGCGCGCCTTCGGCGACGCCGACGCCCTCTCGGTCGGCGACTACCACCTGGCCGCGACGGTCGGCTGGAGCCTGCTCGGCAGGCCGATCGACGACGACGCGATGATCGAGTACCTGGAACCGCTACGGCCGCACCGCTATCGGGCGGTGCGCCTGCTCGCGCTGAGCGGGCAGGCGCACAAACCGAAATTCGGGCCACGCACCCCGATCACCGACCACCGGCACCGCTAACGGATCGCGCGCTGGTCGAGCACGCAGTGCCCCGCGTCGACGAGGGTGGTGCGGGCCCGCCTGCGGACCCGGCACTCGTCGACCGTGCAGTCGAGGTGCAATTGCATTGCGGCATGGGCCTGTTCGGCGTCCATCGGGCCCGGATCGGTGCCGCAACCGAGTAGTGCAGCGGCAATATGCATGTTCACATCGCTCAATTGCATGTCTCCAGGAGAGCACGCAACCGTTCGGCTAACGGCCGGTACACGCCGATCCCGATATTTCGCGGCGAATTCCCAGCACGGCATCCAACGGGGAGTGCAGGATTCCCCATAGTGGACGAAATCCACCGCCATAGGCGGGGCTGTGGGCTGTGGCGGGTTGCGAGCACAGAAGGAGTGGGGCTGTGGCAGCGAACGCATCGACCGGAGTGGGCGGACCGGCGGCAGGGGTCTCCTCGACACTGCCGCGCCGCCAGCTCGGCCGCTATCTGCGCGATTGGCGGACCCAGGCGGGTCTGACGATCGCCGAGGCCGCCAAGTTGATGGAATGGGGCGCCAGCACGTTGCAGCGCCTGGAAAAGGGCCAGGCCGACCGCATCCGGACGATCGACATCCACGAGCTGTGCCGGATCTACGGTATTCCGGACGATCTCGCCGAGGGCTTGACGGGCCTCGCGCAGCAGGCCGCCGTCAAGAGCTGGTGGCACGCGTACGGCGATCTGATTCCCGAAAACTTCGACGTCTATGTGGGTTTGGAGGCATCGGCGCATCGGCTGCGGGCTTATCAGTCCGAATTAGTCCTCGGCCTGCTGCAGACGGCGGACTACGCGCGTGCGCTGAATCAGCTGGGCTATCCCAAGGATTCGGTCGACGAGCTCGATCGGCGGGTCGCGTTGCGGCTGCAACGACAGGCGTTGATCAACCGCAAGCATTCGCCCGCCGAGATCGATGTGGTTCTGCACGAATCGGTATTGCATCGCATCGTCGGTGATGCAAAGGTGATGGCTGCGCAGTTGCGACATCTTGCCGACGCGAGCACCCGAAGCAATGTGACACTGCGTATCCTGCCGTTTGCCGCCGGTGTTCCACTCGGAGTCTCCACCGGACCTTTCACGGTTCTCGAGTTCGGCACCGACAGCAAGGGGCAACCGGTCGAACCACCGGTGGTGTACGCCGAAGGCTTCACCGGCGATCTCTACCTGGAACGACGCGCGGATGTCAGAAGGTACGACCGGGCTCACGAGTGCCTCCAGCGTCATGCGCTGGATATTCAACCGAGTAGACACCTGCTGCGGCAGGTCGCGAAGGAGTATGTGGCATGAGTTTCGATCTCGTCGACGCACACTGGTTCAAGAGCACGCGCAGCGGCGCGGGCAAGGACTGCGTCGAAGTGGCATTCCTGTTCGGTGGTCGCGTCGGCGTGCGCGACAGCAAGAACCCGGCCGGCCCCGCGCTGGTCTTCGACGGCCCGAGCTGGGACGCCTTCACCCAGGGCATCGACAACGGCGCGTTCGCGTGCGCCCTGGGCGCACGGTGAACAGCAAGCGCACCATCGACACCACCGGCGCGACCTGGCTGCGCGCCGGGACCGCGGGGGAGGGCAGCAGCGTCGAGGTCGCCATGCTGCCCGACGGGTACGTGGCGTTGCGCGACGGCAAGAATCCCGACGGTCCGGTGCTGATCTTCACCCCGAGCGAGTGGACCGCGTTCACCGCGGGCGTGCACGACGGCGAGTTCGATCGCCCTTGATCACGTTTGGATCAAGGCCCGGCCGGGTAGCCCATCTACATGGACCGAGGGTTGAAGAAAATGCCACCCCGGTACCGGAGGCTGGCGCCTGAGGACGGAGTCGAGCGCCTGATCGTGATACTGCTGTTCGCGGTATCGGCGATCGGGATCTATGTGCTCACCGGTTCGCTTCTCGGCGCGCTGTTCATCGGATTACTGGTCGGATTAGTCGCGGTGGGGACTGTCGCCGTGTTGTAGAAGGCGATCGCCGCGGGGGGCGCCATCACGTGCCCCGCGNCGGATTACTGGTCGGATTAGTCGCGGTGGGGACTGTCGCCGTGTTGTAGAAGGCGATCGCCGCGGGGCACGCCATCACGTGCCCCGCGGCGAGTCGCCTACCGACGGAACAGTTTGTTGCCGAGCCACACAATCGGGTCGTATTTGCGATCGACAACGCGTTCCTTCAACGGAATGAGCGCGTTGTCGGTGATCTTGATGTGTTCCGGGCACACCTCGGTGCAGCATTTGGTGATATTGCAATAGCTCAGGCCCGCCTCCTCCTGCGCCATTTCCCGGCGGTCGGCGGTGTCGAGCGGGTGCATCTCCAGTTCGGAGATGCGCATCAGATAGCGCGGGCCCGCGAAGGCCTGTTTGTTGTCCTCGTGATCGCGGACGACGTGACAGGTGTTCTGGCACAGGAAACACTCGATGCACTTGCGGAACTCCTGTGAGCGTTCCACATCGACCTGTTTCATCCGGTAGTCACCGGGCTTCAGATCCGCTGGAGGCGTGAAAGACGGTATCTGCCTTGCCTTCTCGTAGTTGAACGAGACATCGGTGACGAGATCCTTGATGATCGGAAAGGTGCGCATCGGCGTCACCGTGATCACCTCGTCAGGGGTGAAAGTCGACATCCGGGTCATGCACAGCAACCGCGGCCTGCCGTTCACCTCCGCCGAACACGAACCGCATTTTCCCGCTTTGCAATTCCAGCGGACCGCGAGGTCGGGTGCCTGGGTGGCCTGCAGGCGATGGATGATGTCGAGCACCACCTCGCCCTCGTTCACCAGCACCGTGTAGTCCTCCAGGCCGCCGCCGTCGAGATCACCGCGCCAGACCCGGAACCGGGCGTCGTACCCCATCGCTACGCCTTTCCCTCGGTCGAGCCGGCCGCCGGATGGGCGGCCAATTCCTGCTCGGTGTAGTACTTCTCGAGTTCGCTGAGCTCGAACAGGGCGAGCAGATCGTCGCGCATCGGCGTCTGATCGGCCGGGGTGACGGTGACCGCCGGGACCTGCCGGTCGGCCGTGGCCGGGTCCACCGCGCAGACCAGCAGCTTGTTGCGCCAGTCGGGATTCATGCCGGGGTGGTCGTCACGGGTGTGCCCGCCGCGGCTCTCGGTGCGCAACAGCGCCGCCTCGGCGACGCATTCGCTGACCAGCAGCATGTTGGCCAGGTCCAGCGCCAGATGCCAGCCGGGATTGAACTGCCGTTTCCCCTCGACGGTGACCTCGGCGTACCTGGCGCGCAGCTGCGCCAGCTTTTCGATGGCCTCGCGCACCTCGTGTTCCTTGCGGATGATGCCGACCAGGTCGTTCATCGTCTGCTGCAACTCGCTGTGCAGGGTGTACGGGTTCTCCCCCGCGCCGGTGGCGGGCGGATCGAACGGTGCGAGAGCGGCTTTCGCCGCCGCCTCGATGTCGGTCTCGGCCGGCGCGGGCCGGTCGGTGAGCTGCTGGACGTAGGCCGACGCGCCGAGCCCGGCCCGTCGCCCGAACACCAGCAGATCCGACAGCGAGTTGCCACCGAGCCGGTTCGAGCCGTGCATGCCGCCGGAACACTCACCGGCGGCGAACAAGCCGGGCACCACCGCAGCGCCGGTGTCGGGGTCGACCTCGATACCGCCCATCACGTAGTGGCAGGTCGGGCCGACTTCCATCGGCTCGGCGGTGATGTCGACATCGGCCAGTTCCTTGAACTGGTGGTGCATCGAGGGCAGCCTGCGCACGATCTCGTCGGCGGGCATCCGGGAGGCGATGTCGAGGTAGACGCCACCGTGCTCGGTGCCGCGCCCCGCCTTCACCTCCTCGTTGATCGCCCTGGCGACCTCGTCGCGGGGGAGCAGGTCTGGGGTGCGGCGCGCGGAGTCGTTGTCGCGCAACCACTGATCGGCCTCGGCCTCGGTCTCGGCGTACTGGCCCTTGAACACCGGCGGGATGTAGTCGAACATGAAGCGCTTGCCGTCGGAGTTCTTCAGCACGCCGCCGTCGCCGCGCACGCCCTCGGTGACCAGGATGCCCTTCACGCTCGGCGGCCAGACCATGCCGGTCGGATGGAACTGCAGGAATTCCATGTTGATCAGCGTCGCGCCCGCCCGCAGGGCCAGCGCGTGGCCGTCGCCGGTGTACTCCCAGGAGTTCGAGGTCACCTTGTAGGACTTGCCGATCCCGCCGGTGGCCAGCACGATCGCCGGCGCCCTGAACAACACGAAGCCGCCGGATTCGCGCCAGTAGCCGAAGGCGCCCGCGATGCGGCCGCCGTCGGTGAGCAGTTCGGTGATGGTGCACTCGGCGAAGACCTTGATCCTGGCCTCGTAGTCACCGGTGGCCGCGTAGTCCTCCTGCTGCAACGAGACGATCTTCTGCTGCATGGTGCGGATGAGTTCCAGGCCGGTGCGGTCGCCGACGTGGGCCAGCCGGGGATAGGTGTGGCCGCCGAAATTGCGCTGGCTGATTCGCCCGTCGGGCGTCCGATCGAACAGGGCCCCATAGGTTTCCAGTTCCCATACCCGGTCGGGCGCCTCCTGCGCGTGCAGTTCGGCCATCCGCCAGTTGTTGAGGAATTTGCCACCGCGCATGGTGTCCTTGAAATGGGTCTGCCAGTTGTCCTTCTCGTTGGCATTGCCCATCGAGGCCGCGCAGCCGCCCTCGGCCATCACGGTGTGCGCCTTGCCGAACAGCGACTTACACACCACCGCGACCGAGAGTCCTTGCTCGCGGGCCTCGATCACCGCGCGCAGCCCGGCGCCGCCCGCCCCGATCACCACGACGTCGTAGTCGTGCCGTTCCACATCTGACATTCGAACTAGCTCCTGGTGTCGACGCGATTCAGTTGACGAACCGCAGGTCTGAAATGGTCTGGCTGGCCACCAGCATCACGTAGAAGTCGGTGAGCACGAGGGTGCCGAGGGTGGTCCAGGCCAGCGCCATATGGCGGGTGTTGAGCTTGGAGACCTGGGTCCAGAACCAGTACCGCACCGGATGGGCGGAGAAGTGCTTGAGCCTGCCGCCGGCGATGTGCCTGCACGAGTGGCACGACAACGTGTAGGCCCACAGCAGGATGACGTTGACCAGCAGCACGATGTTGCCGAGGCCGAAGCCGAAACCGCCGGTCTCCCCGTGGAACGCGGTGATCGCGTCGTAGGTGTTGATCAGCGAGACCAGCAGCGCGACATAGAAGAAGTAGCGGTGCGAGTTCTGGATGATCAGCGGCAGTCGCGACTCACCGGTGTAGCGCGCGTGCGGTTCGGCGACCGCGCAGGCGGGCGGGGAGAACCACACCGACCGGTAGTAGGCCTTGCGGTAGTAGTAGCAGGTCAGCCGGAAGCCGAGCAGGAACGGCAGCACCACGAACCCGAGCGGGATCCACATCGGCAGCTCGCCGAACGGCGTGCCGAAGTGGCTCGATCCCGGGACGCAGGAGTCGCTCAGGCAGGGGGAGTAGAACGGCGTCAGATAGTGGTATTGCGGCACCCAATACGCCGTGCGCACAAAGGATCTGATCGTCGCGTAGACGACGAAGGCGCCGAGACCGATCGCGGTGAGCAGTGGTGGCAGCCACCAGCGGTCGGTGCGCAGGGTCCGCGCGGCGATGCGGGCCCTCGTCTTGCTGAACACGCCCGTCCCGGACGACGGGCTGGTGGTCGGTGCGGCACTCACGGTGGATGCCTCGCTGATCTAGGCCGTGCGGCGGTTGATCATTCCCCACCGCGATGGATTGTGATGTGGAGCACCATACGCCTGTGTTCTCGCCGCTCGAGCCGGGTCTCACGCAACCGCCTGTTCCACCCATCGGTGATCTCCGTCACAGCAATAACTCCCGTGACAGTCGGTCACGCCGGTGCAACAAACCTGTGGTGCCCTGTCACTGGAATTCCCCGCACCGGGGAAAGGAGCGTGACGAGCAATGAGAAGAGCCGCGATCGTGGCACCCGTCCGCACGCCCAGTGGCGTGGAGGGTGGCGCGCTGTCCGGGATGCCCGCCGAGTGGTTGGCGACCACGGTCCTGTCGGCCGTGATCGAGCGCTCCGGGATCGACCCGCTACGCATCGAGGACGTCGCGATGGCGTGTGTCGACGGCGGGCTCTCCGACGTGCCCGCGATCGGCGCACTGGCCGCGCGCGGAGCCGGCCTGCCCTTCGCGGTGCCCGGATTCCTCACCGACCGGCACGGCGGGAGCGGCCTGCAGGCGGTGATCACCGCGGCGATGATGGTGCAGACCGGCGCCGCCGACGTGGTGGTGGCCGGCGGCGTCGAGTGCTCGCCGGCCCAAGCCGGACTGCCGGGCGGTCGCGAGGGACTGCACAACGCCGAGCGGCTCGCGCACTACTACGGCATCGACCGCAATGCCGCCGACGAATTCGCCGTGGCCAGCCACCGCAAGGCGGCGCGGGCGTGGCGGCAGGGCGCGTTCGGCGCGGAGGTGGTGCCGGTCGGCGTCGCCGCGGGTGCGCTGGAACACCAGATCCGCCGTGATGAGGGGGTGCGCGACGACCTGTCGACGCACACCCTGGCCGGGTTACGGCCGCTGCTCGTCGACGGCGTCGTCACCATCGGCAACATGAGTTCGCACCGGCTCGGCGCGTCGGCGTGCCTGGTCGTGGCCGAGGACCGGCTCGACGAACTGGGGTTGACCCCGATGGCGTTCCTCGCGGGCTGGGCCGCCGCGGGCTGCGACAGCGAGGGCCCGGCGCTCGGCGCGGCGCCCGCGGTATCGAAGCTGCTGGCCCGCACCGGCTGCTCGCTCGACGAGATCGACCTGCTCGAGATCAACGAGGGCTACGCGGTCGAGGTGCTCGCCCTGGCCACCGAATGGGAACTCGACCCGCACGACCGGCTCAACGTCAACGGCTCCGACATCGCCCTCGGGCACCCGGTCGGCGCCACCGGCCTGCGGATCATGACGACGATGCTGCACGAGCTGGGCCGCTGCGGCGGCCGCTACGGCCTGGAGGCCATCGCGCTCGGCCACGACCACGGGATCGCGGCGCTGTTCGAATCGGCCGATTCCGACGAACCGTCGGAGACCCCGCGCGGCGCCCGGTTCCACGGCGTCCGCCCCGGACGCCGGTTCGGCCGACACCGCGCCTGACAGGGGTCGGCGCGGCGACCCTGGGTGGCAGGACCGCCGCGCCGGTGAACAGGTCTGACTATTTGGTTCTGGGCCGGGAGTGGAAGCCGAGGCCCTCGTCCTGAGCGCCCATCCAGGCGGCCTCGTCGGACTTGCTGTCCGGGACGTAGATCGGTTCGGATCTGCGGGGGACGGCGAGCTCCGGCGGTGGCGCCTGCTCGAACTCCTCGGCATCGATGACGAGCCGCTCGAGGTCGTTCTCCAGCCGGCGCACGGTGGCCGCGTCGCCGTAGTTGGAGCGCAGTGCGCCGATCGATTGCCGGAGTTGACCGACCGCGTAGCGCAGTTCCGCGATATCGCTGCGTGTCATCGTTACCTCCTGTGTATATGGCGGGCATACCGACTCGCCGGATCACCTGGCACGCCCGTGAACTCCCGGGCCGCACTGCACCGAGCCGTGTGACTCACCACACAACGTGATCTCCACCACAATAACCGAGCTTTTCGGTTTACGCCCGGAGTTGGCCCGGATTCGGCGATTGCCGTCCGGTAACTCCGGTTCTCAGCCCGCGACCGCGTAGTGCTTGCGGACCCCGGCGGCGGCCCGCTCGACGAGCACGGCGATCGAGGTCGCGACCTCCTCGGCGCGCTCCAGGATGACGCTGTGTCCGGCGCCCTCGATCCGCACCAGTTCGGCGCCCGCCAGTTGCGAGGCCAGCACCACCGAGTGGGTGAACGGCACCATCAGATCGGCCGAGCCGGCCAGCACCAGGGTGGGCAGATCGCCGAGCCGGGCCAGGGTGCGCGCCTCGTCGAAGGTCAGCAGCGAGCTGAGGAAGCCCGACATCGTCAGCAGCGGCGTCTCGTTCAGGATCGCGGTCGCCACCGCGGCGACCCGCGGGTTCACCCGCCGCGTGCCGGTGGCGGCCTCGCGGATCAGCGGCCCGAAGATCCAGCGGGAGAAGCGCTTCGAGGCCTGCATCACCCGGGGTGCGCGCAGGACCGCGTGCTGTAACGAGGCGACGGCGTGCCGATTGAGCAGTCGGCCGAGGCCGACCTCGGTGATCCCGCCCGCCGCGCCCGCGATCAGTCCGATCCCGGCGACGCGGGTGCCGATGGACGCGGGGAACAGCCGGGCGTAGGCCAGCAGCACCATCGCTCCCATCGAGTGGCCGACCAGCACGACCGGCCCGGTCGGCGCGACGGCGCGCAGCACCGCGTCGAGGTCGGTGGCCAGCTGATCGATGGTGTAGGTCGCGTGGTCGGCGTGGCCGGATTCGCCGTGGCCGCGGTGGTCGTAGAACACCATCCTGGTGTCGGCGTCCCAGTGTCGGAGCAGGTGCTCGCGCAGGAACGCCCACGATTCGGTGTGCAGGCAGTGGCCGTGGACGAAGACGACGGTCAGCGCGGCGTCGGCGGCCCCGAAGGTGCGGACCGCGATCGGCACACCGTCGTCGGTGACGACGGTGGCGCGCCGACCGAGAAGATCGGTGGTGGCGAACGACTTCGACATAGCGGCCTCCTGTGGTTCTGGAGCGCTGGCCGCGGCCCGCCATGAGGAGAGTCGCGTACTGAGTTATTCGAATCAGATTTCCGGCCCGTTAGCCCGCCAATCCTGGCGTTATCCAGCCGATGCGCAACCGAATCCGGGCGGGCCCTGGTCGTTATGCAGGAGATTCTTCGGCTATCTAGCCCTCTAACTAGAGATCCTTAGATCGTCGTCGAGAGCTCTCTCGAGGGTTGTCTTAGTCCTTCTAGGAAAGTAGCTAGAGAGAAGTAGAGGGCTATACGCTCCGCAGATACCGGCCGAAGTGGGGGACCGTGAAACCGATCGTGCCGCGCTCGGCCGAGTAGATCAGGCCCTTCTTGATGAGCCCGTCGCGCGCGGGCGAGACCGAGGCCGGCTTGCGGCCGAGCTCGGCGGCTACCGCCGACGTGGCGACCGGGCCGTCGTCGCCGGCCAGGTCGGCCATCGCGCGCATGTACTCGCGCTCGGCGGGCGTCGCGCGCTCGTACCGGGAGCCGAAGAAGCCGACCGCCAGTTCCTCCTCGGCGGCGGGCGCTGCCACCTCGACGTCCTCGGCGGTGATCGGACTGTCGGGCGCCTGGTCCCAGGCCGCCTTGCCGTAGGCCTGCACGAAATACGGGTAGCCGTCGGCCTTCTGGTAGAGCGAGTCCAGCGCGTCCTCGGTGAATTTCACCTCTTCCCGCTCGGCGGGGGCGATCAGCGCGAGGTCGGCCGACTGCCGGTCGAGCCGGTCGATGCGGTGATAACTGAACAGTCGCTCCGAGTAACTCTTCGAAGCCGACAGCACCGCGGGCAGATGCGGCAGCCCGGCGCCGACGACGATCAGCGGCGCGCCGTCCTGGCTCAGCTCGTGGCAGGCGCCGCAGATCGCCGAGACGTCGGCCGGGCCGAGATCCTGCATCTCGTCGATGAAGATGCCGATCCCGACGCCGATATCGGCCGCCAGCGCCGCGGCCTCCTTGAACAGCTCGATCAGGTCGATCTCGATGTCGCCCGAATCGGCGCGGCCGGTCACCGCGGGCACATCGATGCCGGGCTGCCAGCGTTCGCGCATGCCCTTGTCGGCGGTGGCGCGCAGGGCGAAGGCCTTGAGGATGCCGAGGAAGTCGTCGACGTGCTCGGGATTGCGGTGCGCCATCGCGATCGCGCGCACCGCCATGTGCAGCGCCGAGGACAGTGGCCTGCGCAGATCCTGGTCCGGTCGCGCCTCGATCTTGCCGGTGCCCCAGCCGCGCGAGATCGCCGCCGAACGAAGCTGGTTGAGCAGCACGGTCTTTCCGACCCCGCGCAGCCCGGTGAGCATCACGCTGCGCTCCGGCCTGCCCCTGGCCACCCGCTCGAGCACGATGTCGAAGGCGGCGAGTTGCTTGTCACGTCCGGCCAATTCGGGTGGACGTTGGCCGGCGCCGGGAGCGTAGGGATTGCGCACGGGGTCCATGCCGGACAACCGTAGCGCGGATCAGCGGGGGAATCTCGGTAACTCTGGGCTGTGTCCTAGATACTGCTAGCGAACCGGAGACGACGTCATCGCAGCGGAACGGAGTGACATGCCCGAGGAACCCCAGTGGGACGCGCACGGAGAGCCGATGGCGACCTCGACGGCCGCCCTCCTCGACGGCCTGCGGCTGCCTGCGGACGCGCACCTGACCGAGTCGATCCGGGTGTTCCTGCGGGCCGCCGTCGAGGGGGAGGGCGGCGACGATCCGGAGGCGCTGGCCGCGCTGGCGCTGGGCCCGCTGTTGATCGCGCTCGGGCGGCTCGAGATCGACCTGGCCGACGCGCGCACCCGCATCGCCGACCTCGAACAGGTGCTCGGCGGGCGCGACGGCCGCGCCCGATAACGCGACGGCCGATCGGGATATCGGACCGTTACGCGCGGCGACACGCCGGAACGACAGCGCTTGTCCAGGGCTTTCCCGAGTGCGGGAAAACAACTTGCGTGCTTCGCTGGACAGCTTCCATCACAGGCCGTAATCTTCTCGTGACTTAGTGGAGTCTGTCGCTTCGTCAGAGAAACGGCGCCATTGAGTCACCGCCGAATAGTTGTCGTCGCCAAGCGATTCCGACGACCCGGTGGTGGAGCAGCAAGATCGGAGACTCGTCTCGGTGGGTAAACACAGCTTGCAGCGGGATTCTCGACTGCCGAATTCCGTCAAGGGTGCGCTCGTCATGGGTGCGGTGGCCGCCACGACTGGTGCGATGCCTGCGATTTCGCAGGCCGCCACGATCAACATTCCCGGCCTCGGTAACTTCGATCTGCCGCCGGAGCTCGAGCAGCCCGCGCAGCAGGTGGAGAAGCAGCTTCAGGCGATGGTCGCCCCGCAGGGCCAGGCCGCCCCGCAGCTGCCGAGCGTCACCTTCGACAACCCCTTCCAGCAGCAGCAGTCCGCGGGCAACATCGCCCTGGACGCGGCGCGGACCAAGCTCGGCGCGGTCTACAGCTGGGGTGCCGCCGGCCCGTCGAGCTTCGACTGCTCCGGCCTCGTGCAGTGGGCCTACCGTCAGGCCGGAATCGAACTGCCGCGCACCAGCTTCGAGCAGTCCCACGTGGGCGCGCCGGTGTCCTTCGACAACCTGCAGGCCGGTGACATCGTCATCACCAACGGTGGCGGTCACGTCGGCATCTACGCCGGCAACGGTCAGCTGCTGAACGCGGTGCAGTCGGGCACCCCGGTGTCCTACACCCACCTCAGCGCCGACGACGTCGTCACGGCTCGCCGTATCGTCTAAGGGGTGACCCCCGCGGAACAACGCTCCGTCACCCAGGCCCGCGTCGACTCGTGGATCTGGGCGGTGCGCTTGTTCAAGACACGCTCGGCGGCGGCGGAAGCCTGCCGCGCCGGGCATGTGCGAATCAACGGTGTCACCGTCAAACCCGCGCAGCAGGTGCGGATCGGTGACGAGATCCGGATCAAGCACGCGGGCCTCGAACGCATCGTCGTCGTCGAGCGGATCATCCACAAGCGCGTCGGGCCACCGATCGCCGCGCAGTGCATGATCGATCGCAGCCCGCCGCCACCGCCGAAGGAAGTCCTCGCCTCGATCCCGCAGCGCGATCGAGGTGCGGGCAGGCCGACCAAGCGGGAACGCCGCGAAACGGATCGACTGATGGGCCGCACCGACTAGCGCAGCTCTGACCACGCGCTAGGTCGATACCTTCGCCGCCAGTCTGCTCGACGCGATCGTCGCGATCCCGATCGTGCACAGGGTGGCCAGCATGATCGCCGAACCCTCGCCCGGCACGAGCATGCCCAGCTGACTGCCCACCGTCACCGCGGCGACCGGCACCCCGATCTGTGCCGCCGCCAGCGTCCCGTACGACAGCGGCTGACCCAGCACCCGCGTGGTCCAGTGCGCGACGACCGCGCCGACGCCGAGGGTCAGGCCGAGCAGGATGAACTGCGGATGCGCGCCGAGTTCGCGCAGGTCGAGTCGGGCTCCCAGCCAGACGAAGAACAGTGGCGCCAGCAGCCCGTCACTGATCGCGAATACCTGCTTGGCCACGCGCCGGGGCTCGCCGATCCCCGCCACCGCCAGCCCGGCCGCGAAGCCGCCGAGCATGATCGACACATGCATCGAGCTGGCCACGCCGCACAGCAGGAAGACCAGCACCAGGCTCACCCGCAGCTCGAGGGTGAACTTGCGTTCCTCGGACACCTCGTGCACCTGCCGGCGCGCGCCGGTCTTCTCCAGATACCGCAGGATCAGGAACATCACGCCGGCGCAGGCCGCGACGACCACCGCGCCGATCGCGGCCCGCAGCGCGTTGTCCGGATCGATGACCAGGGGCAACGCGACGATGCAGGCGGTGTCGGCGATGGCGACCTGCGCGGTGAGCGCGAGCACCGGCGGTCCGCTCAGGCGCAGCGAGTCGATGATCGGCAACGCCATCGCCGCCGAGGACGACGCCATCAGCACCGCGTAGATCCCCGTGTGGCCCATGCCGAAGGCCTGTGACACGCCCCAGCCCCCGCCCGCGGCGACGACGCCGACCAGCACCGCTCGCAGCGCGCCCGCGCCGAGCGCGCCGCGCACGGCGGGATCGCGCACCGGCACGTGCGTACCCGCCGCGAACATCACCAGCGCGAAACCCATGTCGGCCAGGAACACGAAGATCGGATCGCTCGCGTCGAGGATTCGCAACCCGGTCGTACCGAAGACGACCCCGGCCAGCAGCTCACCCAGGATGACCGGCAGATGCAGCCGCTTGGGCAGGGCGAGCAGTGGTCCGATCACCCCGAGCGCGACGATCAGCGCCAGGGTCGCGAAGGTCACGGCATCGCGGCGATCTTGGCGGGGATCTCGGCGTTCTCGTCGGCGAAGTAGAGCGCGCAGACCCGGTGGTAACCGTCGGCGATCAGCATCGGCACGTTCTTGCGGCAGTCGCCGCGGACCAGCAGGATCGGCGAGAGCTTCTTGCCCTCGTTGATCTTGAGCAGGTCCTTGCGCACGTGGGGATTGTCCGGGGTCAGGGCCTCGAGCTGGGAGGCGCGCAGGATGTCTTTCGCCTTCTTCACGACCACCGGTGCGCTGCGGAGGTCGGCGACGATCGCCTCGACCACCGTCGCGTCGCCGAGCAGTTCGAGATAGTCGGCGGCGGCCGGGTAGTCGTGTTCCTCCGGGGTGGCCTTCCATTGCACCTGGATGATTTGGTCTGCCATCGAATCATCATCCGCCGCTGCGGCCGGGTTAGCGGGAGAGTCGCTGGATGTTGTCGTTTGTTTGCGCGATCGGTATCCGGGCGGCGGGCCCCGAAAAGTACGCGGTGGTCGGGGTGTGGGCTATCGCCTACGGTGGCAGCTATGGGTGAGCGCAGCACGATGTTATCGACGCTTCTCGCCTGCTGTGTCGCTGTCGTCGCGACGGTTCCGCGGCTGCTGTGGCCGCGCGCCGCCGACACCGCGTTCCTGGCCGCGCTGGAATCGGCGCCGTTGCCGCCCGCGCGCGCGACGGTCTCGCTCACCGCGCTGGTCCAGGCCGAGATGTCCGCGCCGACAGCGATCGTCGCCGAGGGCGTGCGGACGCTGCGGTCGACGCCGCTGACCATGTCGACCTTCCTGGTGCGCCACCCGTCGGCCACCTTCCTGGTCGACCCGGCGATCTGCGCGGGCGTGCACGAGCGAGTGCTGCCCGAACTGCCGTTCCCCGTCCCGCTGCTCGTGGCCCCCGGCCAGCCGGTGCGCGGCTTGAGCGAAGTCCTCGCCGCCCACGACCTGACCGGCGCCGACATCGATTTCGTGCTGCCGACGCACCTGCACTGGGACCACGTCGCCGGGCTCTACGAGCTGCCCGGCTGGGTGCCGATCCGGGTGCCCGGCGTCGAATACCGCTGGGCGATGGGCGGATCGCGCGCCCCGCTGGGTGTCGCCCGTGGCCCCCTGCGTGGACGCGTGTTCGACCTCTACGACCTCGACGGACCGCCGGTGCTCACCTTCACCCGCAGCCACGACCTGTTCGGTGACGGCTCGGTCGTGCTGGTCGACCTGCCCGGGCACACGCCCGGCAGCATCGGCGTGCTGCTCGCCGTCGACGACGGGTCGCGGGTGCTGCTCGCGGGCGACGCGGTGTGGAGCACGCTGCAGGTGGAGTTGCTGCGCGAGAAGGCCCCGCTGCCCGGCGACCTCGTCGACGACGATCGCGATACCGCCTTCGAGACGGTGCACCGGCTGCACGCGCTGCCCGAGGAGATCGAGCTGATCCCCGGCCACGATCGCGCCGCCGTCACCGCCCGCGCCCCGCACTGAGCCTCAGCGCGCGGCCAGCCCCTCGGCCACGCTCGCATAGCGCGGCCGCCAGTCCAGCTCCGCGTGCGCCAGCGCGCTCGAGATCCGCATCGATGTGTCCGCCATCAGCGCGCCGATATAGGGCACGGCCAGCCGGATCATCCACGCGGGCAGCCGGATCGGCCGGGGCGTGCCGTGGCTGCGGGCCACCTCGGCGAAGAACTCGCGCCAGGTGATCGGGGTGTCGTCGGCCAGGTTGTAGGCGCTGCCCGGCGTACCGCGGTCGAGCGCGGCGACCGTCGCCGCGGCGGCGTCCTCGACATGGATCCAGCTGTTCACCCCGCCGGCACCGAGCGGGCCGACCGGCGCGTGCTTGCGCATCATGTCGGCGAACAGGTCGCTGAACGCGCCCGGCCCGTAGAACAGCCCGTACCGCAGCGCGATGCCGTCGACGCCCGGCGCCTCGAACACCTGCTGCTCGCCCGCGACGGTCGCGCGCACCACCTCGTCGGCGACGCCACCGGTGTACACCCCGAACGGATCGCGCTCGGTCAGCGGCCGGTCGCCGTGATCGAGGTAGCCGTAGCCGAGGATCAGCGACTGGGTGACGAAGCGGCCCGCGCCGACCAGCTCGGCCGCGGCCAGCAGATTGGCGGTGCCGACGGTGCGCAGCAGGCCGGTCGGGTCATCGGCCGGAATCCGGCGCTGCACCTTGGCATCGCGCAGCGCGGTCGCCTCGTGGACGACGGCGTCGAACGCGGTGCCGTCGAGCGCGCGCAGCAGCCCGTCGCGATCGAGCACGTCGGCGGTGACCGGGTCGGCGCCGAGCTCGCGCACCAGCGGATGGGCGTCGGGGCTGCGCACGATGGCCGACACGCGGTGCCCGTTCGCGGTCAGCGCGCGGATCAGTGGACGGCCGATGGCGCCGGTGGCGCCTGCGAGCAGAACCTGCATGGGAGTTCCTTCCGGCGGAGTGAGTGTTTCCCTGCTTCCTGGACGGATCGAGCCGGTGCGATGTGACGGTCTGTGATGGGCTTCACCCGGTGTACGGTGGCCGGGAATTGGGCCGATGTCACGGCGGGTCGACGGCGTGTCGGTGTGTATCGTGCGGCTCATGCGAGTCGACGGTCGGGAGATCCCGGTCACGGGAAGTCTCCTGCAGCCGCTGATCCGGCGTACCAGCGACATCATCCGGGTCGTGCTGGCGGCGATCGGGGTGGGTGTGGTGGTCGCGGGCTCGCTGATCACCAGGCCGGAGTGGTTGGCGCTGGAACGGTCGGTGTCCAAGATCGTCGACTTCCTCAGCCCGGACCAGTCCACCCTGGTGTATCTGGTCTACGGCATGCTCATCCTCGCGCTGCCGTTCGCGATCCTGATCGAGCTGGTCTTGCGCAGGCAGTGGAAGCTGCTGGCGGGCTACGCCGCGGCCGGGCTGCTCGCGGTCTTGGCGCTCTCGATCACCGGCGCGGGCATCTCCACTCCGAAATGGCATCTGCCCGCACCGGATCGCTTCGACACCTTCCTCTCGCAGTTCCTCGACGACCCGCGCTGGATCGCGATGCTCGCGGCGATGCTCACCGTCTCCAGTCCGTGGCTGCCGCCGCGGCCGCGGCGGTGGATGTGGTTTCTGCTGTTGATGTTCGCGCCCATCCATCTGGTCGTCAGCTCGGTGGTGCCCGCGCGGGCCATGCTCGGGCTGGTGGTCGGCTGGCTGGTCGGCGCGGTGATCGTCTGGCTGGTCGGCACCCCGGCGCTGGAGGTGCCGCTGGAAGCGGCGGTGCGGGTGCTGGCTCGGCGCGGCTATACGGTGCGGGCCTTCCGGGTCGACCGGCCCGCCGGACGCGGTCCGCTGCTGCTGGCGACCGACGTCGACGGACCCGAGTCCGAGATCGTCGTCGAGCTGTACGGCCGCGATCAGCGCAGCTTCGGCGCGATCCGGCAGCTGTGGCGCTGGATCACCTTCCGCTCCAGCGAGACCGCGCCGCTGCACGGTTCGATGCACCGCGCGGTGGAACACCGGGCGCTGATGGGCATCGCCATCGGCGACCTCGGCATGGCCGACAGTCATCAGGTCGCGGTCGCCGGCCTGGACCGTGGCTGGATGCTGTACGCGCACACCGTTCCCCGCGGCACCCCGATCCGCAAGCTGTCCGCGCAGGTGCTGCCCGGAGTGTGGCGGACGCTGCTGCGCCTGCACGAGAACCAGATCAGCATGGGCGACCTGCAACCCGACTACGTGCGAGTCCACCAGGGCGACACCCTGTTCGGCGGTTTCGCCTTCGCCGAGTTCGGCGCGGCCGACGCGCAGCGCCAGACCGACATCGCCCAGCTGCTGGTCTCGACGACCTCGCTCTACGGCAAGCACGAGGCGGTGTCGGCGGCGATCGAGGTGCTCGGCGAGAGCGCGGTGGTCACCGCGGCCCGGCGGCTCACCAAATCGGCCATGCCGACCGGCATCCGCAAGTCGGTGCCGCAGTGGACCAAGGTCCTGGCGACCGCGCGCGAGGAGGTCCGCGAGCAGACCGGGCACGACCGCATCCATCCCGAACAGCTCACCCGCTTCACCCGCAATCAGCTCATTCAGCTGGTATTGCTGTTCGCCCTGGTCTACGTGGCGTATCCGTTCTTCAGCCAGGTGCCGACCTTCTTCAGTCAGCTGCGCACGCTGAACTGGTGGTGGGCGCTGCTCGGCTTGGTGATCTCGGCACTGACGTATGTGGGCGCGGCCGCCGCGCTCGGTGCCTGCGCGGACTGGATCGTCCGGTTCCGCGATCTGTTCCTGGAGCAGCTGGCCAATACCTTCGTCGCCACCACCACGCCGGCGGGCGTCGGCGGTTTGGCGCTGAGCGTGCGCTTCCTGCAACAGGCCGGGATGACGACCATGCGCGCGACCGCGGCGGTGGCGCTGCAGCAATCGGTGCAGGTGATCACGCACCTGGTGCTGCTCGTCGTGTTCAGCGTGGTGGCGGGCACCTCCACCAATCTCGCGCACATCGTGCCGGACGCGACCGTGCTGTACCTGGCCGCGGGTGTCGGTGTCGGCCTGATCGGCGCGTTCATGTTCGTGCCGAAACTGCGCCGCTGGGTGAATCACTCGGTGCGCCCGCAGCTCAAGGAGGTTCTCGGCGAACTCGTCGACCTGGCCCGCGATCCCATCCGGTTCTCGATGATCGTCGGCGGATGCGGCGCGATCACCCTCGGGCAGGCGCTGGCGCTGTGGGTCAGTGTCGAAGCCTTCGGCGGTGGTACCGATTTCGTCGCGGTCACCATCGTCACCATGATCGGCGGCACGCTGGCCTCGGCCGCGCCGACCCCGGGTGGCGTCGGCGCGGTCGAGGCCGCGTTGATCGGTGGTCTGGCCGCCTTCGGTGTTCCGGCCGAGATCGCGGTGCCCGCCGTGCTGCTCTATCGCGTGCTGACCTGCTGGATTCCCGTCGCCCTCGGCTGGCCGATCATGCGCTGGATGGGCGAGAAGCAGATGATCTGAGGCGCTCAGTCGGCGCGCAGGGCGATCACCAGACCGTCCTTGGCGCACACCGACGGAGTGGTGGGGTCGGGTTGGGCGTTGCACTGCCAGCCGTCGACGACGACCGAATCCGACGGGCTGATCGTGGTGACGTAGCTGGTCGCCACGTCGATCGCGACGGTGCAGCCCGGCCGGCCTGCCGCGGTGCCGACCGCGATCACCGTGCGGCTGTGCCCACCGGCATCGGTGACCGGGCCGCAGTTCACGTCCTCGGGCAGCGGTGACGGCGCGGGCGGGACGTCGCTGGTGGTGGTGACCGGCGGCTTGGTCGGGTCGACCGTGCGGATCGGTGTCGTCGCGGGCGGCGGCGGGGTGGCGGGTGCGGCGTCGCCACGCAGGCCGATGGTCAGGCCCTGGTTGACGCAGATGTGCGGCACGGCGGTGTCGGGCTGCGGCGCGCAGGTCCAGCCGTCGACGGCGGCGGCGTCGCCGGTGCGCGGGGTGCCGAGGTAGTCGGCGACCACGTTGACGGCCTCGGTACAGCCCGGCCTGCCCGCGTCGGAGGCGAAGGCGATGACATCGGCGGTGCCGCCGTTGCCGCCGGTGACCGGGCCGCAGTTCACGTCGGCGAGCGGGGGCGGCTCCGGCGCGGGCGGGTGGGTCGGGCTCGGCGGCGGCAGCGGTGCGATCGAGGTGCCGGTCAAAGACCCGCGATCACGACGAGTCCGGCGACGGCGCCCGCCGCGAGCCGAGTGGTTTGCACGCCAACCTCCAGGTGAATGTTTAGCTCCCCCGTTGCTCGCGTATTCAATCATGGTGGCGCGCAATGCTGTCTGATCCACACGGACGCGTTCCCCGCTATGTTTTCCCCGGTCGACTCGCGTGCTACCGGACATTCCGGGAGTTGCCCGTGGCTTGCCGAGAAGTCCGTACGGTCGGTTCCGCCCAGCGATCGGCCGCCCGACGTGAACCGCCCCACAGCCGTCGCGGGTGCGTGCGGGGTGCGGTTCGAGCGCATAAACTGTCTGGGACGTAGCCGGATGATGACCGAGAGGTGTTGTTTCGATGGGATCCCGGACGGTGGTCGCCGACGTCGCCGACGAATTGGCGCGCCGGGTCGCGACCGGCGAATACCGGCCCGGCGAACTGATGCCGTCGGTCCGCCAGGTCGCCGACGAATTCGGGATGAACCGGGCCACCGCGCAACTCACCCTCGGCAGGCTGGAGTCCTACGGCTTCGTCGAGGCCCGGCGCGGCAAAGGTTTCACCATCCGTGACGTCAGGGAAGAGGGCGGCATGGATGTCTATCGGCATCTGTTCCGGTTCTCCGTCACCGCGCCCGCCGTCGCCGCCGAGATGTTCACCGACATCGTCGAGGTGGAGCGCGGCATCGTGCTCGAGGCGTTGCTCGGCTACACCGCCGCCGAGAAGGTGCTCGATTCGGCGGAGCTCGCCGCCGCCGTCGACGAGCTCGAGGCGATGGCCCGGCAGAGCGTGCCCGACCACGTCCGGATCATCACCGCCGAGATCGCGCTGGTGCGCAAGTTGCTGGGCGTGCTCGGGATGAGCATGCAACGCGCCGTGCTGAATTCGGTCGCCGACATGGTCACCGAGGTGCCCGAGGCGGTCGCCGCCTACTTCGCCGTCGCCGCCGATCTGCACGTGCTCGTCTGGCGCGCGCTGCTAGCGGTGTGGGACGCCGACTCGGGCCCGTCCGAGGCGCAACTGGCCCTGTTCGAGGACCTGTTCGCGCTCTACCACCAGAAGGTCATCGCCCGCTTCGACGAACTCGTCGGCGCGACGCCGATCGAAACCACGGCCGCGACCGCCTGACCGCATCGTCTCAGCTGTCTGGGTCGGCGGGCTTGGTGGTCTCCACCTGGTGATACCACGGCAGGTGATGGCCCTGCGGCAGCATCGAATCGATGATGGGGCCGACATGCGGTGTCCGCGTCGAGGACAGGCCGGAGCCGACCATCACCCCGAGCGCGATCGACATCACCGACAGCAGCGCCGACACCACCACCTCGAGTCCGCTCGCCGCCGTGGTGCCGGTGGTGTGCAGGACCACCTCGGAGATCCCGGTCAGGCTGATGCCGCCCGGCACCAGCATCCAGAACGCGGGCAGGAAGGCCACCTGCCGCGGCGGGGCGTGCTTGCGGCCCTGGATCAGATACGCGGCGGGCACCGCGATGAGACCACCGAGGAACGCGCCGGTCAGCGGCCCCGACAGCGTCTTGCCGACGAACTGCGCCAGGTAGGTGACGTAGAGGACCAGCAGCAGCCACCCCACCGAGTTCTGCGGCGCGCTCGATCGCCAGGAGTGTCCGAACCCGATCAGCAGCACCCCGATCACCGGCGCCCACCAGCCCAGCTGGGCCTGGCTCACCGCCGGATTCGACAGCGGTCCCAGCAGACTGATGCCCACGTAGAGGCCGAGGGCGAGCAGGAACAGCATGTTGATGCCGTAGACCACCCGGCTCGCGCCCGCGACCATCGACCCGGTCGCCAGCTCGATCGTGCCGTTGGTGAGCATCGCGCCCGGCAGCAGCGTGGCGATCGCCGGGATCACCAGCTGGGTCGGCTGACCACCCGACAGCGTGCCGGGAAAGCCGAACGCCAGCACCGCGACCAGCGCCGCCGCGACCACCGGCAGTGCCAGCGACAACAGCCGCACCTTGTCGGCGAGCTGGGTCAGCGCGCCGACGACGAGCCCGAGCACCACATAGCCCACCAGTGCCCTGGCCGCCGGATTGAGCATCATCCCCAGCCCGACGGTCAGCACCACCTGGCCGAGCAGGATCAGCCACGGCGGGCTGCCCGGTTCGGCCGACAGGATCGCGTCGAGCTCCTTCGACGCTTCCGTCGGCGGCGGCGCGTCCGCCTCGATGTGGTCGATGAGCCGGTAGAGCCCCGCGATCTGGTCCAGCGGCAGCGTGCCGACCGAGGCGTCGAGCATGTCGATCGCGGACCCGTCCGGGGTGCGCACGCGCACGAACACCGCGGTGGGCAGGACCATGAAGTGGATGTTGTCGGTGCCGTAGCGCTTGGACAGTTTGTCCAGGATCTCCTGCACGCGTGCCGAAGTCTCGCTGGCGCCGACGAGTGCCACGCCGATGCGGCACAGCAGATTCAGCAGGTCGGCGGGTACCGGCGGGTCGGCCGGACGCGGCGGCGCGGGCGGGCCGGCGATGTAGTCGGCCCGCACCCGGGCGATGGCGCGGGTGACCCGGCGCCGCGTCGCTGCCCAGGAAGAGCTCTTGCCGTCCGAAGCCATGTCACCGCCGCAGTGTTTTCGGAGCGCTGGCGCGCTCGAGTCGCGGCCCCTTGGTCTCGCCGATCAGATGCCGTCGCTTGCTCCTGCATCGCTTGCGTAACGGCACCTGATCGGCGAGACGGCCGCGACGGCCGCTTCGCGGCCTGCCCCTCCGCGAGGTCGGGGCGTGCGGACCGGGTTCATCGGGGCCGGGTAGACCGGTAGCTGGAAGGCTACCCGAGCCCCGTCGCTCAGCCGTTGAGCTTGGTCAGCCGGTCGCAGGCGGTGACGTACTCCTCGACGAGCCGGTTGACCACGTCGGCACTGCGCTCGATCTTGTTCATCATGCCGACGACCTGGCCGACCGGGTTGAAGTTCACGTCCTTGGCCGCCTCGGGGTAGCGGTGGCCGCGCTTCACACCGTCGAGGGCCACCATCATCTGCAGCGGCATCGGCAGCGGGTCGGGGTTCTCGGTGTCCTCCCACGCGTCGGTCCAGTCGTTGCGCAGCATGCGGCAGGGCTTGCCGGTCCAGGAGCGCGAACGGATGGTGTCGTGGCTGGTGGCGTCGAGGTAGGTGTCCATCTGCGCGGGCGGCACATTGGCCTCCTCGACGGTCAGCCACAGCGAGCCGGTCCACGCGCCCGCCGCGCCCATCGCCAGCGCCGCCGCGACCTGCGCGCCGTTGCCGATGCCGCCCGCGGCCAGCACCGGCGTATCGCCGATGGCCTCGATGACCTGCGGCCACAGCACCAGCGAGGACACCTCGCCGCAGTGCCCGCCGCCCTCGGTGCCCTGGCAGACCACGAAGTCCAGCCCGGCCGCCTTGTGGTTCATCGCGTGCTTGACCGACCCGCAGAGCGCGCCGATCACCCGGCCGGAGTCCTGGATGCGCTTGACGACGTCCTCGGGCGGGGTGCCGAGGGCGTTGGCGACCAGCTTGGCCTTCGGGTGGTTGAGGATCACGTCGACCTGCGGGCCCGCGGTGGTCGCGGTCCAGCCGAGCAGCTCGTTGTGGTGCTCACCGTCGGGCAGCGCGGGTACGCCGTGGTCGGCCAGGATCTTCTGGGCGAAGTCGCGATGGCCCTGCGGAACCATCTGCGCCAGCTGCTTTTCCAGCTGCTCGGGGGTCAGGCCCTCGACGCCCTTGCCCTCGTACTTCGACGGGATCACCAGGTCGACGCCGTAGATGCCGTTGACGTGCTCATCGAGCCAGGCCAGCTCCACTTCGAGCTGTTCGGCGGTGAAGCCGACGGCGCCGAGCACGCCGAGTCCGCCCGCGTTGCTCACCGCAGCCACGACGTCGCGGCAGTGAGTGAAGGCGAAGATGGGGAACTCGATGCCGAGTTGTTCGCAGAATTCGGTACGCATACCGAACTGTAACACGTTCTAGTTTGCCCGATAAGGGGCAATTTTCAGGCGGCCGCGTCCTCCAGTTCGGTCAGCGAATCCTCCAGGTGATCGAGCAGTCGATGCAGGTCGGGCAGGGTGCGTCGGCAGCCGACCAGGCCGAAATCGAGGTTGTCGCCATTCGAGGTGAGGGTGATGTTCACGGCCTGGCCGTCCAGCGGAATGGACAGCGGGTAGCTCGCGTCCAGTCGCGCGCCGTTCCAATACAGCGGCTCCCGCGCGCCCGGCACATTCGAGATGACGATGTTGAACGGCGGCGTCGCCATCGAGGCGAAGCCGGGCAGCAGCATCGCCGCCATCGGGCTCAGCATCACCCCGGCGACGGCGAGCGTCTGCGCGGGCGTCAGCGAGCGGTAGACCTCCTTGTTGCGCCGGGTCGACTCGCTCACCACCCGCAGCCGCTCCAGTGGATCGGCGATGTCGGTGCCCAGATTGCACAGCAGGGCCGCGATCTTCACGCCCTGGGTGTCGGTGTCGTCCTCGTCGCGCAGCGACATCGGCACCATCGCGATCATCGGCTTGTCCGGCAGCGCGTCGCGTTCGAGCAGGTAGGCGCGCAGCGCGCCCGCCGACATCGCCAGCACCACATCGTTGACGGTGGTGCCGGTCGCCTTCTTCACCTGCTTGACGCGGTCCATCGACCAGGTGCGCACCGCGCATTTGCGGGCGCCGCCGATCGGCACGTTGAACAGCGTGCGGGGCGCCTCGAACGGCAGCGTCAACTGCTGCTGGAGCAGCCCGGTGCGGGTCGCCCGCATCAGCGCGGCGGTCGAGGAACTCGCCGCGCCGAGGCCGCCGAGCAGTCCGCCCAGCCGGGAGCGCTGTTCGCGCGGTGCGTCCGGACGCTGCTTGCGCGGGAGGTTCCACGGCGTCTTGATCTCGGTCGCGAACGGGTCGGTGGTGAGCGTGCGCCGCAGTAGACGCTGCGCGGAGACACCGTCGATCAGCGAGTGGTGCATCTTCGAGTAGAGCGCGAACCGGCCGTCGGCCAGGCCCTCGACGAAATGCATCTCCCACATCGGGCGATGCCGGTCGAGCAGGGCGCTGTGCAGGGTCGAGGCGTGGTCGAGCAGCTGCCCGATCCGCCCTGGCGCCGGTAGCGCGCTGCGCTGTAGGTGGAAGTCCAGGTCGACGTCGTCGTCCTGGGTCCAGGCCAGCTGGGGTGCGCCGAGCCAGGTGGCGGGGCGCTTGCGGAAGGTGGGCCGGAAGGTTTTGTCGGCGAGCAGGATATCGCGGAACTCGCGCAGATAGTCCGGGCCCGCGTCCTCGGGCGGCTCGAACAATTGCAGTGAGCCCACGTGCATCGGGTGCTCACGGGATTCCGCGAGCAGGAACAGCGCATCCAACGGCGCGATGAACTCCATAACAGATCGCCCCCTGACGAGAGTGGTTCGGTGCAAGTCTGTAGACGATCGACCACGCTGTCGGGTCGGCACGGTGACGCATCACATGCCGCTTTCCAAGTTACCCGGCTCACCCCGCTCGCGTCAGGTGAACGACCACACCGCCGTACTACCCGACCGGGGAGGCGCGTTCCGCGAACCCGACGGGATGCTCGAGCGGATCAGGCGCAGGGGCACCGATGCCGCGCTGGGGGGTCAGACCTGGGCGGGCGCGGCCTGACGCGTCTCGACCGTGGCGTCGGTGAGGTCGGCGAGGTCGGCGATGCGCAGCTCGGCGGTCTGGTGCTCGACCGCCGGCTCGAAACCCGTTTCCTCGACGGGAGTTTCGGCGACCGGCTCGGTGACCGGCTCCGCGACCGGCTCGGGCGCCTGCGGCTCGGGCGCCGGAACCGGCGCGACGGCAGGGCCTTTCGTGGTGGCGATGTCGATGCCCAGTTCGATCCTGGTGGTCTCCACCAGTGCCCGCTCCTGCTCGGCCGCGTGCCGCATGGCCTTCTGCCACAGCGACGCCATCTCCTCGAGCTCCTCGACCGTGGCCTCCACGTCGATGTGCAGCTTCAGTCGCTGCATGGTGATGTGCTGGGCGGCGGTGAGGGTGCGGAGCAGGTCTTCGCACTTGTTCGGGATCCGGCGGTGCGCAACGACCCGCAGCCGGGTCAGCATGCCGTTGGGGCGATCCCAGATCACCTTGTGGATCTGGGCGCCGACGCTGTCGATCTCCTCCGTGGTGACGAGGTCCCACTCCCCGCAGCTGGTCAGATCGGCGCGTACCGAGGCCGAGGTCTCGAGGATCGAGGCGACCGCAGCGAGCACCGCCTCCCGGCGCCACGCCTCGTGATCGCGCTGGTCACCCACCATGTTCGACAGCTCGACATTGCGCTGCGCGGCGTCGAGTGCCTGCCTGCCGCGCTCGTCGGCCGCCGCGATGCCCTCGCGGTGGGTGCGGTTGTTGGCGATGACACCGACCAGAACTGCGGCGGCGACGACGAGCGAACCGAGGAGTGGGAGCCACTGAGTCACCAGCCGATCATTGCACCGAGGCACCGCGCAGTCATCATGATCGGCGCGTTGCCTGGCGATGTCGTACGGAGTGTCGCGGTCAGCGGGACGTGGGAACGCGGTGCAGGAAGCCGACGAGCGGCGCCAGTTCGGGGATCTGCTCGGCGTCCGAAAGCGCTTGTTCCAGTACCCGATCGTGCGTGGGACGCGCCTTTTCGTAGGCGGCCCTGCCGGTTTCGGTGAGCTCGGTGTAGATGCCGCGCCGGTCGTCCGCGCACAACACCCGGACCAGGAACCCGCGATCCTCGAGCCGGTTCACCAGCCGGGTCGTCGCGCTGGCCGACAGCGCCGCCGCGCGGGCCAGCTGCGAGATGCGCATGTGCCAGCCGTCCTGGCGGGCCAGGGCGTCGAGCACCGTGAATTCGACGACCGACAGTGCGTGCTCGCGCACCAGCTCGCGCTCGAGTGCGGTCTCGATGTGCCCGTGCAGCGCGGCCAGGGTGCGCCAGCCGGTCGCCCGCACCTCGACGGCGTCATCCGCAATACCCATGCGCCGAGTATAGCTGGCGGTTGCAATAGAGCGCGTGTGCAACTATCGTCGCCTAGCGTTAGTTGCACACGCGTATTATCGGCGTAGAACGGAAGGAAGCGCTCACATGCCACTCGGTCTCATCGCCCTCGCGCTCGGGGGCTTCGGCATCGGACTCACCGAGTTCGTCATCGCCGGTCTGCTCTCGGCGGTGGCCGCCGACATGGGCGTCTCCGTGCCGACCGCCGGCTATCTCATCTCCGGTTACGCGCTGGCCGTCGTCGTCGGCGCGCTGGCGCTCACCCCGGTGGTCAATCGCTGGCAGCCCAAGCGGGCATTGCAGCTGCTCATGGTGCTGTTCACGGTGGGCAACGCCGCCTCGGCGCTGGCGCCCGGGTACGCGGCGTTGCTCGGCGGACGCGTGCTGGCGGCCCTGGCGCACGGCGCGTTCTTCGGCATCGGCGCGGTCCTGGCGGCCTCGCTGGTGGCGCCGGAGAAGAAGGCGGGCGCCATCTCGATCATGTTCGGCGGGCTCACCATCGCCAATGTCCTCGGCGTTCCGCTGGGCACCTTCATCGGTCAGCAGTGGGGCTGGCGGGCCACGTTCGCGGTGATCACCGTCGTCGGACTGGTCGCGCTGGCGGGCATCACCGCCCTCGTGCCGGACGCGCCCGCGTCGAGCGCCCGGCCGAACCTGCGCGCCGAGCTGTCGGTGTTCGGCAACACCCAGGTCTGGTACTCGCTGGCGATGACCGTGCTCGTCTTCGGCGGCATGTTCGGCGCCTTCATGTACATCGAACCGCTGCTGACCCGGGTCACCGGATTCTCCGACGGCGTGGTGCCGTGGCTGCTGGTGCTCTTCGGCGTCGGGCTGTTCTTCGGCAATCTGTTCGGCGGCCGCTGGGCCGACCGCGCGCTGACCCGCACCCTGCTCGCGCTCACCGTTGCCCTCGGGCTCGCGCTGGTCGCGTTCGCGCTGCTGGCCGACCACGAGATCGCCGCGATCCTGCTGCTACCCGCCATGGGCTTCTTCGGGTTCGGCGCGACGCCCGGCCTGCAGATGCGCGTGCTCGAGCATGCGGCCGACGCGCCCACGCTGGCGTCCTCGGCGAACATCGCCGCGTTCAATGTCGGCAATTTCCTCGGCGTCTGGCTGTCGGGCCTGGCGATCGGCGCGGGCTTCGGTTGGGTCTCGCCGCTGTGGGTCGGCGCCGGATTCGCCGTCACCGGGCTGGTCGTGCTGATCGCGGCCACGCGAGCCGACGCGCCCGGGGTGCGGGAGTCTGTGGCCGTCTAGTCGGCGTGGCCGGATGTTGACGAAAGATGTCACTCCGGCCACTCGGCTGACTACCGTGCCAAATCATAGGATGACCCGGGCGAGTGCGGATCTCGCCGCGGAACGGAAACGGTGGTGATCGGTGAGTAAGCGCGGATGGGTGCTGTTCCTGGCGCTCGGCGTGATCTGGGGCGTGCCCTACGCGATGATCCGGATCGCGGTGGAGAGCATCGACCCGGTGGTCGTCGCCTTCGGGCGCACCGCGATCGGCGGACTGCTCCTGCTGCCGATCGCCCTGTATACCAATGCCTTCCGTGGCGTGCTCGCCCGCTGGCGAATGCTGCTGGCCTACACCGCGATCGAGATCGTCGGTCCTTGGGTGCTGCTCGGCTACGCCGAGCAGACCCTGCACAGCTCCACCGTCGGCCTGCTCGTGGCCGCGGTCCCGCTGATCGCGATCGTCATCGTGACGTTGCTCGGCCACGACCGCTTCGACGGCCGCCGCACGATCGGCCTGCTCATCGGCTTCGCCGGCGTCGCCGCGCTGGTCGGCCTGGATCTCGACCTGACCGACCCGATGGCGCTGACCGCCGTCGCGGTGACCACGGTCGGCTACGCCATCGGTCCGATCATCTACGACCGCACCCTGGCCGACTTGCCCGCGCTCGGCGTCGTCACGGCGTCGCTGCTGCTCGCCGCGCTCGTGTACACCCCGTTCACCGCCGCGTCCTGGCCCGCCCACATCCCCGCCGACGCCGCCTGGTCGATCCTCGGCCTGGCCGTGATCTGCACGGCCACCGCGTTTCTCGTCTTCTTCGCGCTCATCGCCGAGGTCGGCCCGGCGCGCGCCACCGTCATCACCTACATCAACCCCGCCGTCGCGATCGTGCTCGGCGTCGCCGCGCTGGGCGAACCGCTGACGATCGGCATGGCGATCGGGTTCCCGCTGGTCGTCATCGGGTCGATCATCGGCACCCGACGCACCACGCGGGTGCGCGACACGCTGCCCGCGCCGGTACCCGAAGTCACCTCCTGACACGAAAATCCCCGGTGGGCAACGGATAACGCCGCCCACCGGGGATCGTTCGACCCGGATCAGTTCGTCGGCGCCGTGGTGGTCGTGGTGCTCGTCGGCGCGACGGTCGTGGTCGGTGCCACCGTCGTGGTCGGCGCGGGCGCCGAGGTGGTGGTCTTCGGCGCGGGGGCCTCGGCCTGGTTGGCCACCGGTTCCTGGGCCTGCGTCGTGGTCGACGGCGCGGTGGTCGACGGCGTCGTGGTGGACGGCGTCGTCGTCGTGCCGGTCGGCGAGGTGGTGGTCGGCGTCGTCGTCTCGGCGGCGCTGGTCGCCGACTTCGACGTCGTGGTGCTCGCCGCCGCCGCGGTGGTGGTCGTGGCCGGCTTGGTCGGCGCGGCCAGCGCGGCGGTCACATCGGCATCGGTGGGCGCCGACTTGGTATCCACCGTCTCGCCCGCCTGCGCCTGCTTGGCCAGGTGGGTCAGCCACGCCGCGGCGTACTCGGCCGAGGTCATCGGCTTGCCGTTGGCGGCGTCGGAATCACGCCAGTAGTCGAAGTGATGACCGGTGCCGTTGGGGCCCAGCGTCAGCTGGTACGGGTCGCTCAACGCCACCGGGATGGTGTTCTGGTTCGTCACGATCAGCCCGACGATCTCGTTGAACACCTTCTGCGGCAGGTACGCCAGCGGCGAGACCTGCTCGGCCGCGATGGTGTCGGCCTTGGCGGGCGCCTTGGTCTCGCCCGGCTTGTAGTCCGGATCCGACACCTTCAGCAGCACGTCGAGGAAGGTCTCGTCGCTGGCCATCCAGTTCGGGTTGGCGGCGATGTCGGAGAAGGCCGCCATCGCGATCCGGCCGAGGGTGAAGGCCATGTCCTGGCCGGTGGCCGGGGTCAGGCCGTCGCGCTGCAGGTCGTCGACGTTGATCTGGCGACCGACATTGGCGGCCAGCTGCAGCAGGGAGATGTTCTCCGGCGCCGCGCAGGTGAGGTCGCCCTCGGAGCAGAAGGAAGCGATCTTGCCGTTCAGCGCGCCGAAGCCGCCGCCGGTGGTCACGCCCTGACCCGAGATGGGCTTGGTGCCGTTCTGGTACTTCTGATCGAAGCCGTCCGGGTTGGCGAACGGGTCTTCGGCGCCGATGAAGGTGCCGTCGCCCGCCTTGCGACCGGCGTCGGCGAACATCACGACGCCGAGCACGTCGTCGGGATCGACGACCGAGTAGCCGTCGGCGGGGTCGTCGTTGCCGATGCCCTCGGCGACGCGACGCACGACGTCGGCGCCCTCGCTGTAGCCGACGATGGAGAACTTGGTGTCCGGGCAGGCGGCGGAGATCTCGCGCATCACCTGCTGGGTGTTGGCCACGCCCTGGTTGACCGCGTCCTCATAGGTCCGCATGTCCGCCGGGTAGGCGATGTAGATCGCCGCGTACTCGCCCTCGGCGAGGTCGTCACGCGGCGCGTTCACCACCGGATCGACCCACACGCTGCTGTGATCGCCCGACAGCGCGGCGGGCAGCGGGTTGCCGTTGGCGTCGAGCAGCATCGCCGTCGTGCCCTCGACCGGGGTGTCGTTGCGGCCGGCGACCGAGATGGTCACCATCTCGCGGCACTCGGTCACGGAGGTGGTGAGCTGGTAGGTGGGGGACTCGGGCTGCGACGTCACCGCGAACGACGCGGCGACGATGGCCGCGACACCCAGCGCCGCCGGTGCGGCGACAGCCGAAGCGATGCGATGTTTCGCAAGGAACTCGCGCAGTTTCATTGTGTGATCCCGTTCGAATGACCTACAGGTGGGCAGGCCCCCCGACGGGCCGTTTGTCACGACCTTTGTCGTCCCACCTCGCGAGATCGTTACTGGCGCGAACAGGAATCACGTGCCCCCGTTTCCGGGGGCATCCGGCCAAGGGCGCGTTCTTCGCGCTGGTAGTGGCCGTTCACTTAGTCGCCTCAGCGGGGTCCGTTGGTATTCAGGAACACGACGACGCCGTCCCCGAACGCGCCGTCGGCGTCGAGCGCGAGGGTCGCCGCCATCGCCTTCGCGGTGTACACGGGTTCGAGGTGCAGCCCGGCATCGGCGGCCAGCGCGCCCGCCCGCTCGCCCTGCGGGGTGGGATGACCGTAGCCAGCGCCGAGCTGGTCCTCGACGAGGATCAACCGGTCGGCCGACAGCGTCAGCTCCGGCAGCCGCGCACCGCGTCTGCGCAGCAACGCCTCGGTCCGCCGGGCCGAGCGCAGCAGTGTCCTCGCGTCCAGCCGGAGCTGATCGTTGACGACCACCCCGACCACCCGCGTCGACAGCCCCGCCAGCTCGAGCCCGAGCAGCAGCCCGGCGGCGGTCCCGCCCGAGCCGATCGCGGTGACGATGTGCGTCGGCTCCGGCACGACCCCCGCCGCCACCTGATCGGCGAGTTCCAGCGCCGCCTCGACATAGCCGAGCACCCCGACCGTCGACGACCCACCGGCCGGCAGCAGGTACGGCGGCTTCCCGCCCGACGCGTGCTTGGCCAGCAGGTACGGCACCGCGGCGATCGTGCGTGCCTTGGTGTGCGTGAAATGCAGGGTGGCACCGCTGCGTTCGAGGCGCGCGAGCTGCGTCCGTACATGGTCGTCGACCGGCTGATCGACCAGCGCCAGCGCGGTGCGAAGCCCGTGCTCCCCGGCGTACAGCGCGGTCGCCAGACCCCAGTTCGTCCCGAGCCCGCCGACGGTCAGGATCGTGCGCCGTCCCCGCCGCAGGGCATCGGGCAGCAGCCACTCGAGCTTGCGCACCTTGTTCCCGCCCCACCCGCCGTCGCCGAACTCGCCGTCGTCGCTGAGCCACAAGCTGGCTCGGCCCACGGCGAGTTCAGGCAGCGGACGCAGCGGGGTCGGTCCGGTGCCCAGGCGCAGATGCGGCAGGGTGTCGTGGAGCTCCCCGAACCGTTGGTGCAGAAATGCGGTCATACCGTGACTAGATCATCACGCCCGTCACCGGTCGAGTCCCGCGACCTCGCGCACCGAGTCGGCGATGGCCCGGAAGTCCTTGCGCAGGATGGCGCCGTGGTTGCTCGCCACCTTCGCGCCGATGCGGATGTTCGGGTTGCGGGTGATCGCCGCGTCGAGTCCGCTGCGGATCTTCTCCTGCTCGTCACCCTTGCTGCCGAACGACGTGCCCGAGGCCACCACGTAGCGCACCGGCACGGTGATCGCGTCCAGCACCGGACTCAGCTCGCTGGTGCGGGACAGCTTGCCGAGCTCGATATTGCTCTCGGCCTGCTGGGCCGCGGTCATCCGCGGGGCCAGACCGGTCGGTCGCACCAGCGGCATGAACCAGCTCAGCCGCTTGAACAGGGTGCGGATCCGCTGCTCCATGGCGTCGTCGAGCCAGTCGTAGGGGAACGCGCCGTCGACGAGCACCGCGCCGATCGCCCGTTCCGGATTCCGTTCGGCCCAGTGCGCGCCCACGACCGCGCCGTAGGACCAGCCCACCACCAGTGCCCGGTCCACGCCCCTGGCCGCGAGCACCGCGTCGACATCCCGCACGGCGGCCTCGAACGAGTAGTCGGCGGACAGCTTCGACTTCTTGCCACGCGCCCGCTCGTCGAAGGTGATGTGCCGGAACCCGGGGCCCAGCTCGGCGATGGACTTGCGCCAGTAGCCCTGGGTGGCGAACTGCCCGTTCAGGTAGAGCACCGGGATTCCGTCGCCCCCGGTATCGGTGACGGCCAGCGCCGTATCGTCGACGGCCACCATGCCGGTCCAGGCGGTGTTCGGGGCGGTGTGTCGTGTGGTCATTCGGGATCACCCTCTCGGCTCGTGCTCGTGATTGCGACTACTGTCGCGAGCCGACCTGACACCGCCCTGACATCCACCTGACGCGGGCGCTGATACCGCTGCGCGCGGTTTCCCGCCGTCTCGGCGAGAACGCCATAGAATTGGCTATTCGGTCGAACCATATTTCGGAGGACACCAGGACAGTCGGATTTCCAGGTAACCAGGAAAGGTGACCAATGTCGGTTTCTCGGAATGTTCTGGTGTTCGTCTGCACGCTGGGTCTCCTGGCGGCGGCGTGTTCATCGAACGACACTGCGAAAGATTCGAACTCCACCTCGAGCGCGCGCCCGACGTTCTCCAGTGACGACCCGGCGAAAGCCGGCGCCATCATGCGGATCGTCGACGACTACATGGCGGAAGCGCACCTGAAATCGGTGATCGTGCGCGTGACGATCGACGGCAAGGAGATCGTCACCGCGGCCAGAGGCGAGTCCATGACAGGCGTGCCGGCCACCACCGACATGCATTTCCGCAACGGCGCCGTCGCGATCTCCTACGTGTCGACCCTGCTGCTGATCCTGGCCGACGAGGGAAAACTGAGCCTCGACGACAAAGTCTCGAAATACCTGCCCGACATTCCCAACGCCGACCGCGTGAATCTGCGGCAGCTGGCCCAGATGACGTCCGGCTATCACGATTTCGTGCTCGGAAACGAGAAATTCGCCGAGATCGCGTTCGCGGATCCGTACAAGGCGTGGACCACCGAGGAACAACTCGCCCTCGCGATCAACGACCCCCTGTGGTTCGAGCCCGGCACCAACTGGGCTTACGCGCACACCAATTACGTGGTCCTCGGGCTGGTGCTGGCGAAGGTCACGGGTACCTCGCTCGCGAATGCCTTGCAGGACAAGGTGCTCGGCCCGCTCGATCTGAAGAACACCGTGCCCAACCTCACGCCCTACATCCCCGAGCCGGTCCTGCACTCGTTCACCTCCGAACGCCGCGCGTACTTCGACCTGCCGCCCGACGTCCCGTTCTACGAGGAATCGACCTACTGGAATCCGTCGTGGACGATCAGCCACGGCGCGATCCAGACGAGCGACATCTACGACCTCGAACGCAGTGCCGTCGCCATCGGCAGCGGCGAACTGCTGTCCGAGGAGTCGTACCGGGCGATGACCACCACCGACCTGCGCGGCAAGACGACAACGGTCCCCGGCTGCGTCAACTGCCGCCCGCTCGACGACTTCCAGACCTATGGTCTGGGCCTGTGGCTCACCGGCGACTGGTCCTACCAGAACCCGCTGTTCTTCGGCGGTGCCGCGGTCAACGCCTACCTGCCGTCGAAGAAGATCGCGATCGCGGTCGCCGTCACCTTCCTGCCCGAGGCCTTCAGCTCCTCGGGCGGCTACACCAACGGCGGCGACGCGCTGTTCCGCAAGATCGGCGCCTACCTCGCCCCCGACGACGCCCCGCCGGTCAAGAAGGACGTTCCGCCGCAGGGCGGGTCGTAGCCGATGGCCGACTGGGACGGCGCGGGCTACGCCCACATCAGCGCACTCCAGCGGACGATGGCGACGGACGCGGTGGCGTCCGTCGTCGTGACGGGCGCCGAGCGCGTGCTCGACGTGGGGTGCGGCGACGGCTATGTGACGCGGCTGATCGCGGCGCGAGTGCCCGGCGGCTCCGTCCTCGGCGTCGACCCGTCGCCCCGGATGATCGAGGTCGCCCGCACGGCCGACGACCAGCTCACCAACGTCGCCTTCCAGGTCGGCGACGTCACCACCATGACCTTCGACGCCGACTTCGACCTCGCGGTCTCGTTCAACGCCCTGCACTGGGTCGTCGACCAGGAGACCGCCTACCGCCACATCGCCGCGGCCCTCGCACCCGGCGGACAGGTGCTTGCGCAGTACGTCTGCGCCGGACCACGCCCGAGCATCGAGGACATCGCGATGGCGGTCACCGGCGACGCGCGCTGGTCGGCGGCCTTCGCCGATTTCCCCCGCCCCTACGTGCACATCGAACCCGACGCGTTGCCCGCGATCGCGGCGAACGCCGACCTCGAAGTCACCGCGCGATCCGTGACCGACCGGGAATGGGACTTCGGCTCCCGCGAAGCCTTCGCCCGTTGGTGCACAGTCGGTTTCGCGGACTGGACGGCCCGCCTACCCGCCGCCGACGTCCCGATCTTCGTGAATGAGGTCGTCGACCGCTACGAAGCGGTCATCGGCCGCCCCGGCCTGTTCCGTTTCCTTCAGCTGCGCGCCGAACTCTCACGACGTGTGAACGGGTAAGCGCCCCAGGCCATATCACCAGAGGTCGACCCGCTGCGACCGCTGCGGCACATCGAATCCGGCGACGTGCCTGCGCACCAGCCTCGGCGTCTCGGCGCCTGTGGAGAATCGCCACCCAGCAGCCCGAACACCCCCAATACACCCCGCGGGTCGTCGTCGGCCGCGTGCCAGGTCCGCCCATCACGGAGCAGTCTCATCACCGCAGCAGGATCGCTAACACGTCAGGGGCGGTGAATCGGCGGCCGTATGCGGTGTCGCCGTGTTGGCGAAGAACTTCTGCTTCGATCAGCTGCCCCACGAGGGCGTTGGCTCGCGTGTAAGTCACCTGGAGGTGACGTTCAACGTTGCGCACAGTGAAGATCGGCTGCGCAAGGGCGAAATCAACCAGCCGAGTGGCGTTTTCGGCACGTAGCCCGGCCGCGCGGACCTTCTGCTTGAGGACCTGCTGCACACGTAGCAAGTCGGTGAGCTGGGTTGCGGTCGTGGTCGCCGCCGAGGCGACGCCATCGGCGAAAAACCTGATCCAGCCGTCCCAATCGCCAGTCTGACTAACCGCCAGGAGCCGGTCGTAGTACTCGGCACGCCGTGCTTCGAACCATGCAGAGACGGTCAATAATCCATTGAAACGCGTGTTCGGCGGCAAACACGTAGTTGAACACCTCGCGCACGGCCGCATCGTCGGGTTGTTCGGCAGTGTCGACTCCGAGCACATCCTCCAGCGGTGCGAATGTTCCCTCGAGCGCCGACGTGCTCTGCGCCTCTTGACGGAGGGTCGGTTGTCGAAGCAATGCCGGGTTGGGGAGCTGGCGAGCGGAGGCGTCAAGGGCGGCGAGCGCGGCTCGGGCCCTAGCGACGGCGTTGAAAGTCGCGACGCTCAACTCAGGGGTGTCGTTCGGCAAGTTGTTGGGCACGAAAGCGACATGTGACCACGCGCCCCATCGCGGGTCGGTTCCGCCGATCGGTACAAGGACGCCCGTGGGGCTGTTGGCGAACATATCTGTGCGCACAATGTAAGTCTATCGTTGATTGGCTTACATTTGATGTTGTTATGGTCGTCGAAATGTAAGTCGCTGGGTGGCTGCTGGCTGACGTCAGCCCCTGGCCATGTCCACGAAACGGCTCAGGTGGAGCTGGTGGGCGACGGTGATGGTGGCGGTGGGGCCGTTACGGTGCTTGCCGACGATGAGGTCGGCTTCGCCGCCGCGCGGGTCGTCGCGTTCGAAGGCGTCGGGGCGGTGCAGCAGGATGACCATGTCGGCGTCCTGTTCCAGCGAGCCGGACTCACGGAGGTCGGACACCATGGGGCGCTTGTCGGTTCGCTGTTCCGGACCACGGTTCAGCTGCGAGATCGCGATGACGGGAACCTCGAGTTCCTTGGCCAGCAGCTTGAGATGTCGCGAGAATTCCGAGACTTCCTGCTGTCGCGATTCGACCTTCTTGCCCGAGCTCATCAGCTGCAGGTAGTCCACCACCACGAGTTTCAGGTCATGGCGCTGCTTGAGCCGCCGCGCCTTGGCCCGGATCTCCATCATGGTCAGGTTCGGCGAATCGTCGACGAACAACGGCGCCTCACTGATCTCGCTCATCCGCCGAGCCAGCTTGGTCCAGTCGTCGTCACTCATCCGCCCCGACCGCATATCACCGAGCTTGATCTTCGCCTCCGCCGACAACAGACGCATGACGATCTCGGTCCGGCTCATCTCGAGCGAGAAGATGACGCTCGCCATCCCATGCTTGATCGAGCAACTCCGCATGAAATCCATTCCCAGGGTCGACTTACCAACTCCTGGTCGGGCGGCGACGATGATCATCTGGCCCGCGTGCAAACCGTTGGTGAGTTCGTCGAGTTCGGTGAAGCCGGTGGGGACGCCGAGGGAGATGCCGCCGCGGGAGGCGATGGAGTCGATCTCGTCCATGGTGGGCTGGAGGAGTTCTTCCAGCGGGGTGAAGTCCTCGGTGGTGCGGCGCTCGGTGACCTCGTAGATCTCGGCCTGGGCGCGGTCGACGACCTCGGCGACGTCCTGGCCGTCGGCGCCCGCGTAGCCGAACTGGACGATGCGGGTGCCCGCCTCGACGAGGCGGCGCAGGATGGCCTTCTCGGCGACGATCTCGGCGTAGAAGCCGGCGTTGGCGGCGGTCGGGACGGTCTGGGTCAGAGTGACCAGGTAGGGCGGGCCGCCGATGCGCTTGAGCTCGCCGCGGCGGTCGAGGCCCGCGGCGACGGTGACGGGGTCGGCGGGTTCGCCGCGGCCGTACAGGTCGAGGATGGTGTCGTAGACGGCCTGGTGGGCGGGGCGGTAGAAGTCGCCGGGGCGCAGCACTTCGACCACGTCGGCGATGGCGTCCTTGCTCAGCAGCATGCCGCCGAGCACCGACTGCTCCGCGGCCATGTCGTGCGGGGGCTGGCGGCCGAAGTCCTCGCCGGGGGGTTCGGGCGGGAAGTCCGTATGCGCGCGGTCACCGGTGGTAGTCACCAGAATCGACCGTCCTCTCTGCCCGCAGAACCGGGGGTTTCACATCGATGAACTCGTTGTACTCCCGGGCACCGACACGGATGTCAGCAATCGGTTGCCTGCGTGATTCCCGGGGTCGCGCGCAGGGCGATGCGACGAACCTAGGCGACGTTTCGGGGAGCCGCCAACCCCATATGTGCACACAACTGTGGATAACTTGGGGGTAGTTCACCCAGTGTTGTGCAGCTCCTGTGGAAAACGTGGGGAAAACCCAGGTCAGTGCAGTGGAACGCCCTGCTAGGCCCCGTTTTACCCAACTCTCTACCTGTGGATGAAAGAAGTTACGGCGTGTCGGTCAAGGTGAACGGCCGGGCGTGTTGGGTAAACAGCGATGGTGCAGGCTATGACTGGAGTCACAAATCTGCCGGTCGGTTTCGGCAACCATCCACAGGCCGAATAACGGGAGGTCAGCGGATTGCCGACCGTCGGCCGCCTACTGTGACCTGCGCGGGAGTGATCTCCGGCTACCGACCAGTTATCGCTATATGGCCCGCGAAAAGGCAACGAGAAACCACCCCCGTGTCGAACACGGGGGTGGTTCTCAGCGAACTCAGTTCGCGGCAACCTCGAGGTTGAACTTGGCAGCCACGTCGGGGTGCAGGTGCACCACGATGCCGTGCTTGCCGGTCGCCTTGATGTGCGACTTCGGCAGCTCGATGCTGCGCTTGTCCACCACGGGGCCACCGGCGGCCTTGATGGCGGCGGCGACATCGGCGGTGGTGACCGAGCCGAACAGCTTGCCGCTGTCGGCGGTCTTCACGGCCAGCGAGACCGACTCCAGGCCCTCGATGGCCTGCTTCAGCTCGTTGGCGTGATCGAGGTCGCGCACCTTGCGGGCGTCCTGCGCCCGGCGGATGCCCTCGACCTGCTTCTGGGCGCCACGGGTGGCCACGATGGCCAGACCGCGGGGCAGCAGGAAGTTGCGGCCGTAGCCGTCCTTGACCTCGACGAGATCGCCCGGGGCACCGAGGTTGTCGACATCAGCGGTGAGGATGAGCTTCATCTGTCTGACTCCCTTTCTCAGCGAGCGGTCGACACGTAAGGCAGCAGGGCCACCTCACGCGAGTTCTTGACGGCGACAGCGATATCACGCTGGTGCTGGACGCAGTTGCCGGTGACGCGGCGGGCGCGGATCTTGCCGCGATCGCTGACGTACTTACGCAGCAGCGTGGTGTCCTTGTAATCGATATTGACGATTCCGGACTTGCTCTCCTTGCAGAAAGTGCAAGCCTTCTTCTTCAGCACCTTTTCGCGCGCGGGCGCTTTAGGCATGGTCTTCTCTCCGTACTATGAGTGCCGTTCCTCAGAACGGCGGTTCGTCATCCATGCGGCCGCCGCCCCCGAAGGAGCCGGCCGCGGGCGCGCTACCCCACGGATCGTCGTTGCCGGCGTTTCCGCCGCCCGACTGTCCGCCGCCGTTGTTGGCGTTGTAGCCGCCTGCGCTTGCACCACCACCGGCATTGCCGGAACCGCCACCGAAGCCACCGCCTCCGCCGCCGCGACCGGCCTTGGAGACCTTGGCAGTCGCGTAGCGCAGCGAGGGGCCGACCTCGTCGACCTCGAGTTCGACGACCGTGCGCTTCTCACCCTCGCGGGTTTCGTAGGAGCGCTGCTTGAGCCGTCCGCTCACGATCACGCGAGCGCCTCGGGTCAGGCTCTCGGCGACGTTCTCCGCTGCTTCACGCCAGATGTTGCAGCGCAGGAACAGGGCCTCGCCGTCTTTCCATTCGTTCGAATTGCGATCGAACACGCGGGGAGTCGAAGCGACGGTGAAATTCGCCACCGCTGCGCCCGCGGGCGTGAAACGAAGCTCAGGGTCTGCCGTCAAGTTTCCGATGACGGTGATGACCGTGTCGCCTGCCATGGGGGTTCCTCCTGCTCGGGGTGCAGTCCGCGTCTCGCTGTCGCGCTAGAGCCTAAAGATAGGTACCGACGAAAACGAGAGTTTGCTCTGCGGACTACTTGTCGTTGCGCAGAACCTTGGTGCGCAGCACCGTCTCGTTCAGGCCCAGCTGGCGATCGAGCTCGCTCACGGTGGCCGGGGTCGCGGTCAGTTCGACGACCGCGTAGATGCCTTCGGCCTGCTTGGCGATCTCGTAGGCGAGCCGGCGGCGGCCCCAGATGTCGACCTTGTCGACCTTGCCGCCCTCGGTCTTGACGACGTTGAGCAGGTTATCCAGGGACTGCCCGACGATGCGCTCGTCCAGGCTGGGGTCGAGGATGACCATCACTTCATAATGACGCACGGACCAATCACCTCCTGTGGACTAGGAAACGGCCATGGACTCTCCATGGCAGGAGGGTTCGTTGCGTCAGCAACCCGGTAAGGCTACATGAGCGGGCCCTGAGCAGCGAAATCGATCTTCGCCGCGGGTGTGCGCGGGTGATCGGCGCGTCGCCGCATAATGTGGTCGCCATGACCACGGCCGCCGACGCGCAGCAGCGCACCGCACGCGGCGCGGCGCGGGCGACGGCCCTGACATTCCTCGTCGTGCTGCTGTGCGGGCTCACCCTCGCGATGGCCTATGCCAACAAGGCGCGATGCGCGGGCGGGGCGATCGACGAATCCGGTCGCAGCCAGATATTCGATGTCCGCAAGGATGCGGATGTCTGCTATTCGGATATCCAGTTCCTTTGGCTCGGCCGCGATATCGACAATCACGTCTTCCCGTATGTGGACGGCGGGATCACCGAGGACGGCGCGCTCACCGGCGGCGCGGTGGAGTACCCGGTGCTCAGCGGCGTGCTCATGTGGGCGGGCGCGATCGGGGTCACCAACGACGCGGATTTCCTCTGGCACTCGGCGCTGCTGCTCACGCCGTTCGCGCTGCTCACGGCCTGGATGCTGGTACGGCTGGCCGGCCCGGCCGCGCTGCTGTGGGCGATCGGGCCGCCGCTGGTGCTCTACGCCTTCCACAACTGGGAACTGCCGGTGGTGTGCACGGCGGTGGCGGCGGTCTACGTGATGACGATGCTGACCGGCCTGTCGGTGCGCACCCGCGGGATCATCGCCGCGGTGCTGCTCGCGCTCGGCTTCTGTCTCAAGCTCTATCCGGGAATCTTCGTGCTCCCGCTGGCGATGTACGTGCTCACCGAGGGCGCGCCGCGCGGCCCGCGCCGGCTGCGCGAGCTCGATGTGGCGGGCGCGGCGCAGACGCTGCTGGCGGCGATGGGCACGGTGGCCGCGGTGAATCTGCCGTTCATGGTGGCCGGTGTCGACGGCTGGCGCGCCTCGATCACCTTCCAGCAGCTGCGTCAGGCCGACATCACCACCAATTCGATCTGGTACTGGGGCCACCAGCTGATCTTCGGCCGCGACGCCGAGACGAGCACCACCTGGCATGACCTGGTCGCCATCGCCTCACCGGCGCTGATCCTGGCGTCGTTCGTGCTCGCGCTGTGGCTCGGCGTCCGCCGCTGGACCCCCACCTCCCCGTTCCCGTGGGTCGGTGTGAGCGGCGCGATGCTGTGCGGCTTCATGCTTTTCCACAAGGTCCACTCCCCGCAGTACACCCTGTGGATAATTCCGTTCCTGGTCCTGTTCGAGGTCCCGTGGTCGCTGGTGGCGGCCTACCTCGTCGCCGACGCGGCCGTCGGCATCGGCGTCTTCCGCTACTTCTACGCCCTTGGCGTCGGCGAGGGCGTCGACCTCACCGAGGGCATCGTCCAATTCGGCGTCTGGCTCCGCACCGCCCTGCTCATCGCCCTCTTCTTCCTCTTCCTCCGCGCCGAACTCCGCGGCCGCCGCACCCCCACCCCGCACGAATCCCCCACCGCCGCACGAGAACTCCAAGCGGTGGGCTGACGAACGACAGCGGCGGGGGGGGGCCCCNGAATCCCCCACCGCCGCACGAGAACTCCAAGCGGTGGGCTGACGAACGACAGCGGCGGCGGATCCCCGTCCGGGATCCGCCGCCGCTATGACTGTTCGTCCTGTCGCCGCCTCAGCTGACCGGGGCGGCTTCCTTCGATTCGTCGATCGCGTCCGGCTCGTTCTTGCGGTTGCGCAGGATCGAGGAGATGAACGCGGCGCCGATGAAGGCGACGCCGACGAGGCCGGTGATGAGCTCGTTGACGTGGACGCCGATGGAGACCAGCAGGATCGCGGCCAGGGCGCCGATCGCCCAGTGGGCGCCGTGCTCCAGGTACACGTACTCCGACAGGGTGCCCTGGCGGACCAGGTACACCGTGATCGACCGGACGAACATGGCGCCGATGAAGCCGAGGCCCAGCGCGATGATGATCGGGTCGGAGGTGATCGCGAACGCGCCGATGACGCCGTCGAAGGAGAACGACGCGTCGAGCACCTCGAGGTACAGGAACAGGAAGAACGCGGCCTTGCCCGTGGCCTTGACCAGGGTCGACGGGCCGGAGCTCTCCAGGTCCTCGGTGTGGAACATCGAGCCGAGGCCGTCGACCGCGATGTAGACGATCATGCCGAGCAGGCCGGCGACCAGCACGGTCGACCGGTCCTCCTCCTTGGCCAGGAACTCCGAGGTCAGGATCAGGCCGGTGCCGGCGACGACCACGGACAGCATGTCGAGCTTGCCCGCCTTGGCCAGGGGGCGTTCCAGCCAGCCGAGCCAGGTGATCTCACGCTCTTCGAAGATGAAGTTCAGGAACAGCAGCGCGAGGAACATGCCGCCGAACGCCGCGATCTGCGGGTGCGCGTCGGTCAGCAGGGTTTCGTAGCTGGGGCTGCCGTCGGGGAAGTAGGCGGCGTCGTCGGCCGGCGGGTTGAGGGCCAGGTCGAACGCTTCGATCGGACCGAGCCCGGCGGTGATCCACACGATGGCCAGCGGGAAGATCAGTCGCATGCCGAACACGGCGATGATGACGCCGATGGTCAGGAAGATCCGCTGCCAGAACTCGCTCATCCGTTCCAGGACGGTGGCGTTGATGACGGCGTTGTCGAACGACAGCGACACCTCGAGGATACCGAGGATCGCGCACAGTGCCAGCGCGGTCGGGCCTCCGTAGAGGAAGGCTACGACCAGCGAAATCACCGTGATGACGATGGACATGCCGAAGATGCGCGTAATCACGCGGAGGGACCTTTCTGTGTCACACGGACAGGGGGCCCGGTCAGTCGAGCCCCCTGCTCGCGATGGTGACTAGACGTTGACGCCGTAGTCGCGGGCGATACCGGCCAGGCCGGAAGCGTAGCCCTGCCCGATGGCGCGGAACTTCCACTCGGCGCCGTTGCGGTACAGCTCGCCGAAGACCATAGCGGTCTCGGTGGAGGCGTCCTCGGACAGGTCGTAGCGGGCCAGCTCGGTGCCGTTGGCCCGGTCGACGACGCGGATGTAGGCGTTGCGCACCTGGCCGAACGACTGCGAGCGGGTCTCCGCGTCGTAGATCGAGACGGGGAAGAAGATGCTCTCGATGGTCGGCGGCGTGTTGGCCAGGTCGACGTTGATGACCTCGTCGTCGCCCTCGCCCTCACCGGTGGTGTTGTCGCCGGCGTGCTCGATGGCACCCTCGGGGGACTTCAGGTTGTTGAAGAACACGAAGTGCTTGTCGGAGACGACCTTCTTGTCGGCGCCGGTCGCGATCGCGCTGGCGTCGAGGTCGAAGTCGGTGCCGGTGGTGGTGCGCACGTCCCAGCCGAGGCCGACCGCGACCGCGGTCAGGTTCGGGGCCTCTTTGGTCAGCGAGACATTGCCGCCCTTGGACAGACTGACACCCATGCGGGAATCCCTTCGGTTAGTCCGGTGTGTCGTTTCCCAGCATGTCCGAATCGCCGGGTACGGCTACGACAGTAATAGGTTTCGGGGATCTTGCGTAGGAACGAGCTGGAGCCCAGGTGAACGCGGGGAATCTCCTACCATCGGGGCAGTGCGTGGTCGGGTCGCCGCGCGGTTGGCGAAAGGGGATGTGCCGATGACACCTCGCAGACGCGGCTGGTTCAGATCGGGGCCCGATCATGAGTGGATCAGTGGAGCGCGCGCCGCGGCGTCGGCCGCCTTCCTCGATATGGATCGCAGGCAGACGGCGGCGGAGGCGGGCGTGGTGGCCAGTGAGCAGGTTTTCCCGGACCGCCGCGTCGGCGCGCTCTGGGAGCCGGTGCGCGCACAGTGCTACGCCGCGGCGGGCGCGTACCTGAGCTTCACCGAGGAACTCGACGCCGCCGAGGCCACCGGCACGCCGATCGCCGACGGTCCGGCCAGGGCCGACGCCCTGGTCCGCCAGCTCAACGAGGCCGCGCGCGGGGTCGACGAGTTCTATCACGCCCGCAGCGAGCAGCTGGCGGAGGCGGCGCGGGTGCGCTCGGTGGTGCCGCAGCTGCTGGCGCAGGTGCGTGGTGAGGCCGAGCGCGCGCTCGCGGCGGCGGCGTCGTCGGGTTACGCGAACTACCCCTCGATCGAGGCCGGTGTAAGGCGGCTGAATGAGGCTCTGATCACAGCGTCCGCGACCGATCCGCAGGCGGCGGTGGCGGCCGCGCGCACGGTCGCGGCCGAGGTGCAGCAGGCGACGGCGGAATTGTCGGATGCGTTGGCGCAAGCCCCTTCTCGCGCGTCGGCGGCGGCGAACGCGATCGCTTCGGTGACGACCAGGTTGGCCGCGGTCCGCAACCGGGCCGACGCGCTCGGTCCGGCCTACTCGGCGCTGCTGCGGGAGTTCAACGCTGCGAGTTCGGCGGACTTGACCAACAATGAGCGGGAAAGCCGGCGCGGCATCGACGCCGCGGACACGGCGCTGGTGGGCGCGCGTGTCGCGGCTGCCGATCACGACCCGGAGACCGCCCTTGATTTGACCGCCACCGCGCGCCAGCACCTCGCCGAGGCCGAGCAGTTGGTCGACGCCGTCACCCGGCGCCTCGAATTGCTCCGCGGGGTGCGTGCCGACCCCGATGCGCACGCCCGCACCGTACGATTCCGGCTGCGGGACGCGCAGATGCTCGCGGTCGACCGAGGACTGGTCGGCGAGTGGGGTTCGGTGCTCGATGCGCAAGCCGAACGCCTCGACCGCATCATTTCCGGACTGACGGGTCGTCATCCAGACTATTGGGCATACGTGTCCGAACTGGATACCGTCGCGGCGTTCATCGCCGGCGTGGTCGACCGCATGAGAAAAACCGCCCGAACCGACAGCACGTAGGAACACAGACATGAGATGGCCCGGAAAATGAGGTGGGGGGAATGACCGCGGGGTACGCCGTCGCGCCGGAGATTTGCCTGCGTAAGCAGGTTCCGCTGCGCCACTTCCGGCAGTTGTGCGGGCCGAGGGCCCGTGAGCTGTTCCTGGTAGAGCCGGAGCCGATCGTCGGCGCCCACGATCGGGAACTACTGGCGACCGCGCTCGGCGCGACGCTGTATGTGCCCGCCACCCGCCCCGACCTGGCCGCCACCATCAGCCGCCGAGCCGCGCGCGGCGTCTGCTCGATGGTGATCGACCTCGAGGACGCCGTCGCCGACCACCAGGTGGAGGCCGCCAAGCAGCACGCGGTCGCGACCCTGGACCTGCTCGCGCGCAGCGAGGACCCGAACCCGATGCTGTTCGTCCGGGTGCGCGACCCGCAGACCGTGACCGAGCTGGTCGGCCTGCTCGGGCCGGGCGCCGAGGTGCTCACCGGATTCGTCTTCCCCAAGTTCGACGCCGTCACCGGGCCCGCCTATCTGGCCGCCCTCGACGACGCCCGGCGCACACTGGACCGCCCGATCTACGGCATGCCCGTGCTCGAATCGGCGAGTCTGGTGCACCGGCAGACCCGCGACGAGCAGCTCGCGCGCATCGCCGACCTGCTGGCCGAACACCGCGACCACCTGCTCGCGGTACGCATCGGCGCCACCGACATGTGCTCGACCTTCGGCATCCGCCGCGACCGCGACCTGACGATCTACGACGTGCGCGTGGTCGCCGACGTGATCGCCGACATCGTGAACTACCTGGGCCGTGCCGACGGCACCGGTTTCATCATCACCGGGCCGGTGTGGGAATACTTCGCCGACCACGAGCGGATGTTCCGGCCGCTGCTGCGGACCGCGCCGTTCGAGGAGTCCGACGCGGTGCCGTTCCGCCAGTACCTGGTCAGTCGCGACCTCGACGGCCTGCTGCGCGAGATCACCCTGGACCGCGCCAACGGCATCCAGGGCAAGACGGTGATCCACCCGTCGCATGTGGCGGCGGTGCACGCGCTGTCGGTGGTGACGCACGAGGAGTACGCCGACGCGCTGCACATCATGGAGGCCGACGTCGGCGGCGTCGCGGCCTCGGAGTACCGCAACAAGATGAACGAGATGCGCCCGCACCGCAGTTGGGCCCGCCAGACGCTGGTCCGGGCTCGCGCGTTCGGTGTCGCCAACAAGGGAGTGTCCTTCGTGGATTTGCTGACAGCGATGATCGCCGAATGAGCGCGTTCGGCCTCGATCTCGAAACACCGTGGGCGACCGCGAATCTGGGCATCGAACTGCGGCACGGCGAGTCGTTCGCCGCGTCGGCGGCCGCGGACGCGCTGCCGGGTGAACTCTCGATCGCCGCGCTGGTCCAGCCGGGTCTGCGCCGCAATCCGCGCCGGGCGCACCTGCTGGTGTCGACCGTGCTCGGCAAGCACCTGCCCACCGACCCGCGCGTGGTGATCGGCGCGGGCAATCGGCTGGGCGACCTGGTGCGCGGGGTCCTGGGCGACCGGGAACCCGTCGTGCTCGGATTCGCCGAGACCGCGACGGGTCTCGGTCACTGTGTGGCGGCGCGGATCGGCGCCGGGTGCTACCTGCACTCCACTCGCCGTGAGGTCGCGCGGGCCACCACGCTGACCGGGTTCGAGGAGGGGCATTCGCATGCCACCTCGCACCTGCTGCAACCCGCGCCCGCCGACATCTTCGTCAACGATCTGCCGCTGGTGCTGGTCGACGACGAGATCTCGACCGGCGACACCGCCATCGACGCCGTTCGCGCGCTGCACGCGTTCGCGCCGCGCTCGCATTACGTGCTCGCCTCCCTGGTCGACATGCGCACCGCCGCCGACCGGGCCAAGTTCGAGACGTTCGCCGCCGAACTCGGTGCCCGCATCGACACCGTGTGCCTGGCCTCGGGCCGCACCGAGCTGCCCGACGGTCTGATCGAGACGGTCACCTCGATGCCCGAACCGGAGCTCAATCCGACAGCGGCCCACCGTGGTTCGTTCGGCCGGATCGAGTTGTCCTGGCCCGCCGATGTTCCCGAGGGCGGCAGGCACGGCATCCTGAACTCCGAGGTCGCCGCCTTCGATGTCGCGCTGAAGGCCGCCACCGGCCAGGTCCAGGCTCGCCTCGCCGCCGAGTTCGCCGATCGCCCGGTGATTGTGCTCGGTCACGAGGAGCTGATGTACCTGCCGCTGCGGCTGGCCGCCGAGCTGGCCGAAGGCGGCATCCCCACCCGATTCCAGACCACCACGCGCTCACCGGCTTACGTGCTCGACGAGCCCGGCTACCCGCTGCGGCGCGGCTTCCGTTTCCACGCGCCGGAGCCCGACGCGACCGCCAAGCGCTACCTGTACAACGCGCACTGGCCAGACGGCGCGGTGGCGCCGGTACTGCTGGTCGTCCTCGATCCGCCCGCCGATACGCCCGAACTCGTGGCGCCGGGCGGTCTGGTCGACGTGCTGACCGCCGCGGGCGCCGATGTGCTGGTCGCCGTCCTGCCGGGTGCGGACCCGCGAGCGCTGCACACGACACGAACTTCGGCAGCGCGCGCCGTGGTCCCCGCGCGGGCGCACGCGGCCGACCAGGCCGCCGAATCCGTGCGGCCCGACCCCGATGCGGCGGCCGCGCCCGATCGCCCTCGTCCGCTGCACGGACCCGACTTCGGTTCCTACGCGGCCGACGAGGTGTCGTGGCTGCTCAAGGACCTCTCGGGCGTCGACTTGGAAGCCGATGTCGCCGAACGCGAACGGCGAATCCAGGCGGGCGTGGCGCACTACGCCGAATCGCTGCCGGTCGAGTACCAGCCCGATGCCGAGTACCGCGAGCTGTTCGAGCGGGTGCTCGCCGAGAGCGCCGAGCGGCTCGCACTGGCGGTGGCGACGGTCGCCGAGCTCGTGGTGGCCGAACGCGGCGAGGACATCGTGCTGGTCTCGCTGGCCAGGGCGGGCACGCCCGTCGGCGTGCTGATGCGGCGATGGCTGGCCAGTGGGGTCGGCAGGCCGAGTCTGACGGTGCCGCACTACGCGGTGTCGATCGTGCGTGACCGTGGCATCGACGCGGTGGCGCTGGATTATCTCGCCCAGCACCATGATCCGGCTTCGATCGTGTTCGTCGACGGCTGGACCGGCAAGGGTGCAATCACCAGGGAGCTCACCGCGGCGCTCGACGAATATCACGCCGCCGGTGGCGCCCGGTTCAACGACGAGCTGGTCGTGCTCGCCGATCCGGGCAACTCGGTGCGCACCTACGGCACCCGCGACGACTTCCTGATCGCCTCGGCCTGCCTGAATTCCACGGTGTCCGGACTGGTCTCGCGCACCGTCCTCAACGACACCCTGATCGGGCCCGGTGAATTCCACGGTGCGAAGTTCTATCGCGAGCTCGCCGACGTCGATGTCTCGAACCAGCTGCTCGACGCGGTGACAGGTGCCTTCGGCGCCGTCGCCGAGCAGGTGCCCGCCGCGGTCGCCGCGATCCGGGATTCCGATCGCACCCCCGACTGGTCCGGCTGGGCCTCGGTGGAGCGGGTGCGCGCCGAATATGGTGTCGCCACAGTGAATTTCGTGAAGCCGGGCGTCGGCGAGACCACCCGCGTGCTGCTGCGCCGGGTACCGTGGCGGGTGCTGGTTCGCGAAGCGGATGCTCCCGAGCACGCACACATCCGCCTGCTCGCGGCCGCGCGCAATGTCCCGGTGGAAGTGGTCCCCGACCTGGCCTACAGCTGTATGGGCCTGATCAAGGAGCTGGATCAGTGACCGCCGACGCGTTGTTCGCCACCGATCTCGATCGCACGATGATCTACTCGCGCAACGGATTCGGCGGCGCCGACGCGGTAGCGAAACTGTGTGTGGAGTACTACGAGGGCGAACCGCTGTCGTACATGACCACCACCGCCGTCACGCGGCTGGCCGAACTGGCGTCGCTGGCCCCGGTGCTCCCGACGACGACCCGCACGATCGAGCAGTTCCAGCGGATCGACCTGCCGGGCGCGCCGTGGCGCTACGCCATCACCAGCAACGGCGGCAACATCCTGGTCGACGGGCTGCCCGACCCCACCTGGCGCGCCGCGATCGACGACACGGTGCGCGCCTCCGGCGCCACCCTCGCCGAGATCGGCGCCGAATGGCGTTCCCGCATCGACGATTCCTGGGTCACCAAGTATCGCGAGGCCGACGGGCTGTTCTGCTACCTGGTGGTTCGCCCCGAGGCGGTGCCCGCCGGTTTCCTCGCCGAGTGGGACGCGTGGTGTCGCGCGCGCGGCTGGTCGGCCTCACAGCAGGGGCGCAAGATCTACACGATGCCGGACGCGGTCTGTAAGAGTCTGGCGGTCGCGGAGGTCCGCCGCCGACTGGTGGAATCCGGTGAACTGGCCGAGGGCGCTGCGTTGTTCACCGCCGGTGACGGTGCGCTGGACGCGCCGATGCTGGCCGTGGCCGACGCCGCGATCCGGCCACGACACGGTGAGCTGGAGGAGCTGGGCCATTCGGCCCCGAATCTGACCGTGACCGAGAACGCGGGGATTCTCGCCGGAGTGGAGATCCTCGAGTGGTTCCACGTCGCGCTCGAGCGCGCCGCGCTGGCGGCGGACCCGGTCTGAGTCGTGAGATCCCGGGTGCCGCTGCGGCGCCCGGGATTCCCCGAACTCACGACTCGGGGAACAGGCCCTTCGCCAGCACCGGCCACGAGGTCTTGAGATCGTCCTGCCAGTAGCCCCACGAGTGGGTGCCGGTGTCGCGGTAGACGAAGGTACCGGGGATGCCGAGCTGGTCCAGCCGCGTCTGCAGATTGTGCGAGGACACGAAGATCGCGCCCTCGATCAGCGCGCCGAGCGCGACCGTCTTGGGGGTGTCGGCGGGCTTCTCCATCCGGAACGGTCCGCCCGCCTGATCGTGGATGCCCGGGATGCCGGTGCCGGTGGAGACGAAAAGATTTGTCCCACGCAGTTTCTCGGCGTTCACCAGCGGATCGTTGGCCACCCACAGCGGCCCGCCGACCGGACCCCACATGTTCTCGGCGTCACCGCCGCCGTACATCTCCACGGTCAGCTTCACCGCCTGCTGCCCCGCCGGATCGCTGACCTGGGTGAGCCCGCTGTACACCGCGGCGCTGCGGAACAGGCCGGGCTCGGCGATCGCCAGGTTCAGCACCGGGATGCCCGACATCGACAGGCCCGCGATGGCGTTGACGCCGTTGGTGCCCAGCGCGGCGTCGATCAGTGGGGGCAGTTCTTCGGCGATGTAGGTCTGCCACTTGTTCACGCCGAGCACGGGGTCGGGCTTGATCCAGTCGGTGTAGAAGGTCCACGCGCCGCCGATGATCTGGACGACGTTGATGTCCTTGTCGGACAGGAAGCTCAGCGCGTCGGTGCGCAGCTGCCAGGAGGCGCGGTCCATGCCGCCGCCCGCGCCGTTGAGCAGGTAGAGCGCGGGCTTGGGTGCGGAGGTGTCGGCGGGGCGCTGGATGTCGACGGGGAAGGTCCGGTTCATCGCCGCGGAGTGCACGTACAGGCGCAGGTGCCGGGAGTCGGTGACCTCCATCTTCTCGATGAAGGAGCCATCGGGCGCGCTCACCTTGTCGATGCTGACGCCCGGTGCGGTGGCGGGCGCCGCCGACGCGGGGGTGCCGGTGATGATCGACGCGGTGACGGCGCACAGTGCCGCCGCCACGATCCGCCGGATGCTGCGACGCTGCACTGCGCCCACTCCTCTGATCGAGCTATCGCCGACCCGTTCTCTCGGCGGTGCCCACCGTAGCGGGCGGGCACGACCCGTCGTCAGGTTTTGGCGCGTTCTCGTTTCAGAATTGCGGGAGTGGGGTCAGTAGTGCTGCTGCTGACCCTGCAGCTGCTGGGCGATCACGCCCTGGATGCGTTGCAGACCGCCGACGGTGATGCCGCTCTGGAGCTGGCCCTCGATGGTCCTGACCAGGGCCTGATCGCTCATCACCTTCTCCGAGGACTGGATCAGCACGGTGCCGGCGCCGGTGAAGTCGAATTGGCGCTCCTCGCCCGAGTTCGCGCCCATCCTGGCCGCGCCCGCCGCCAGGAAGCTGCCGATCCAGCCCTGGTCGAAGTGGTGACTGGGGGAGGGGCAGTCGGCCCAGCCGACCAGCGCCTCGGGGTCGACCCGCAGCGGCGGCTCGGCGAACATCACCGGGCCGTTGGAGGAGGCGAGGAACTTGCCGGTGCCGATCAGGGTGAGGAACCCGGGCACGATCGACTGCTTGAGCGCCAGGCCCGGCTCGAAGGCGAGCAGGTTGGCGCCCCGGATGGTGAGGTTGCCGTCCTCGAGATCGTAGGAATTGATGTCGTAGCCGCGGTCGCCGATGATCAGCTTGCCGTGGCCCTCGGCCACCACGTAGTCACCGGCGAACAGCGGCGCCGAGAACTGGCTGCTCACCATGTGCATGAGGTTGCCCTGCAGGCCGTGGGTGAGCATCTGGAACTGGATCTGGCCGTAGTAGGCGATCATCGCGCCCTTGCGCATGAACCACGGGCCGGTCAGGTCGATGCAGTAGGCGTAGCTGTTGCCCGGGATGTTGTCGCTGGCACCGAGAGTCATCGGGGAATGGATCTGGCTCATCGGCTCACAACTTCTCTTCGGAGGCCTGCACGAAAACGACACCCTGGCCGTGGCAATGCAGCTGCATCGCCTCACCGGCGCCGCGACCGACCGCGTCGCGCCAGCTCATCGCCGACTTCAGCTCGGTCTGCACGTTGCCGTAGGCCGCGACGAAGGCCTGCGGATCGACGATCACCGGATTCGGCCCGCCCACCTGCAGTTCCAGGAAACCGCCGTGCGCGAGCAGCACCGCGGCGCCCTGGCCGCCGAGCTGGGTGGTGAACATGCCCTGGCCGGTCACGACACCCGCCGCGGCGCCGCGCAGCGCGCCCATCAGGCCACCGCCGCCGCCTCCGCCGCCGCCACCGGAGCTGGCCACCGAGACCACCGAGGACTGCAGCCCCGCGGTGTTGGCCAGCAGGCGAGAGGCCTCCACGCGCAGCACCGCGCCCGGCTGCATCTGCACCACGTGCACCTCGAGCCCGGCGAAACCGTAATGGACGGTGCCGTTTCCGCGCGCCAGCATGGTGCGCTCGTGCTCGCCCGCCATCATCGCGCCGGCCATCCGCATCAGGCCGCCGCCACCCATGCCGGGTCCGGCGCCGGGGATCTGGTGCGGCGCGAACGCGACCTGGCCCTGGTAGAACAGCATCGCGCCGGTCCGGGCGACCACGCCGCCCGCCTGCCCGACATCGACCTTGACGACCTTGCTGTTGACTTTCTCGAACATTTCCGTCGCCTACCGTTCCGCCGGCTGGATCAGCACGACACCCTGGCCGTCCCACCGCAGCGAGAAGGCCTCACCCGCGTCCTGGCCGACCATGGTGCGCCAGGAGACATCGGTGACGAAGGACTGGTTGAGGTTGCCGCGGGCCGCGACGAACGCGTCCGGGTCCACGATCAGCGGGTACTGCGGCGAGACTTCCAGATGGATCAGCGGACCGCCGGCCGACAGCAGCGCCACCTGGCCCTGCCCGCTGACGGTGGTGGTGAACAGGCCGCTGCCCGCCGACATCCCGCCGACCCCGGCGAAGCGCACATCGGTGCGCAGATTGCCCGCGAAGGCGAGCAACTGCTGCGACTCGACCTGCAGGGTGTCGTTGTCGAGATCGACCACGGTGACGTTCTGGCCGTTCACCGCGAAGAAGACGCGGCCGTTGCCGGTGCATTCCATCAGCGACAGCTTCTCGCCGGTGGCGCGGCGCTTGAGGCCCGATAGCACGCCCTCGCCGCCGCCGAATCCGGCCGATTTGAACTGCACATTGCCTTCGTAGGCGACCATCGAGCCGGAGATCGCGCGGATACTCGTCCCCGCGAGGTGGGCCTCGATCACCTTCTTCGATTGTTCGAACAGCTGCGCCATGACGGCCCTGGAGTCCCCTCTGGACAGGCGGGTGGAATGCCCGATACGTACTGCGTGGACACCCTAACCGATCGATCGGCCGCGCGCCGTGGCTGCGGAGCGCGGACGCTCGTCGCCGCTTTCTCGTAGAGTGGCAGACGACCGCACCGACAAGCGAAGGGTCGAACTTGTCTGCAACACTCGCCAAGGGCCAGAACGGTCCACTGGCCGTCAGTGACGTGGTGATCTCGCTCCAGCTCACGGCACCGGCCGATCTGTCCGCGCTGCTCGTGACCGAGCAGGGCAAGGTCCGCACGGATGCCGACTTCGTCTTCTACAACCAGCCGAGTGGACCTGGCGTCGATCTGCGCCCCGGTCCGGCGGGTCAGGCGGCCTCCCTTGCGGTTTCGCTGCCCGCGGTGCCCGCCGACATCGACCAGATCCGCGCCGTCATCACCCTCGACGACGCCAACAGCAACTTCGGCCGGTTCGCCCCGCCCACCGCGATCGTCTCCGACGCCGCCGGTAACCAGCTGTTCGAGTACCGGATCGACGGGCTCGACGCCGAGTCGATCGTGATCGCGCTGGAGCTGTACCGCCGTCAGGGCGGCTGGAAGGTCCGCGCCGTCGGCCAGGGCTACGCCGGGGGCTTCGCCGCGCTGGTCACCGATCACGGTGTGCAGGTGGATGATTCGCCCGCGCCCGCCGCCGCGCCGCAGCAGGCCGTCCCGCAGCAGGCCCCGCCGCCGCCCGCCTACCCCGCGCAG